>JAFARZ010000411.1 GCA_019245115.1 Streptosporangiaceae bacterium
AGCTTGTTATTTAACCTCTGCTGTCCGGCTTACCTTGTTCTGCCGCTGTTGTCCGGCGTGTCGCTGTGATATCAGGCGGCCACCGCGTCATCATCTTCGGGTTCTTCCCAGGGAACTTGAAGACAGAAGGCGGTGGCCGTGGCTTTCAGTATGGCCTGGGCTGAGGTCCGGGCGGGCGCTGGGGATGAGAGGGATCAGGCGCTGGCCCGGCTGGCGGGGTTCCGCCGGCAGCTGTACCGGTGCCTGGGTAAGCGTGCGGATGCGCTGCTTGAGCTGGCTGATGCGGTGCTGTGCAAGCAGGGCCGGGTGCAGATGCTGGCCGAGTTGTCGCTGGAGCCGGTGCACCAGCGCGGCCACGGGGCGTTGTATGACGCGCTGAACTGCGGGAGTATCCAGATCGCGCGGCTGCGCTGGGCGCTGGCCGCAGTGCCGCTGCCGGGCTGGGATGATGGCCGTATCCGGCTGGCGGTGGATGTGAGTAACTGGCTGCGGCCGGACGCGGTCACCAGCCCGGGGCGGTCATTCTGCCATTGTTACGGGCGGGGGAAGAACAGCGCGCAGATGATCCCGGGCTGGCCGTACTCGTTCATCGGCGCGCTGGAGCCGGGCCGTACCTCGTGGGTGCGGCTGCTGGACGCGGTCCGGCTCACCCCCGACGATGACCTGGCTGCGGTGACCGCCGCCCAGGTCCGTGAGGTCATCGGCCGGATCATCGCCGCGGGGCACTGGCACGACGGCGATCCGGACATCCTGGTGATCTTCGACGCGGGGTATGAGCCGGCCCGGCTGGCCTGGCTGCTGGCCGATCTGCCGGTCCAGGTTCTGGGCAGGCTGGGCACCAACCGGGTGCTGCGGCAGGCGCCGCCGCCGCGCCGGCCCGGGCAGATGGGCGCGCCGGTCCGGCACGGCCGCGAGCTCAAGCTCTCCGATGACACGATCTGCCCCGGACCGGACGTGCACACCACGACGCAGACCTCCCGGTACGGGCCAGCAGATGCCCGTGCCTGGCACCGCATGCACCCCAAGCTGAAAGCCCGCGGCGCCTGGGAAGGCCATCAGGGGAAACTGCCGGTCATCGAGGGCACCCTCATCAAGCTGACCGTCGATCACCTGCCCCACGACCGCGATCCCAAGCCGGTCTGGCTGTGGACCTCCCGCCCGGACGCGGACCCTGGTGAGGTTGACCGCTGCTGGCAGGCGTTCCTGCGCCGGTTTGATATAGAACACACGTTCCGTTTCCTGAAGCAGGCGCTCGGCTGGACCAGGCCCAAACTCCGCGACCCGGCCGCCGCCGACCGGTGGACCTGGCTCATCCTCGCCTGCCACGCCCAGCTCTGGCTCGCCCGCCCCCTAGCCGCCGATCTGCGCCTGCCCTGGCAGCAGCCCGCCCCCCGCGGCCGCCTCACCCCGGCCCGGGTCCGCCGCGGATTCCGGGCCATCCACCACACACTGCCCGTTCTCACAGCCGCACCGAAACCCGGCAAACCCGGCCCCGGCCGCCCGCCAGGATCAACCAACCGCCGCCCGGCCACCCGCCACGACGTCGGCAAGACCACGACCAATAAAAAGAACACCAGCAAGACAAAGAAGACCGCGCCCAGCCCGACAGGTTAAACGGCAAGTTTAGGGGCGCTTCGGGGTGCTGGTCTTATCCGGGCCAGTCGCGCTGTTGCCGGGGCCGGCGCCATTTGCGCCGGCGGGGCGCCGCCGCAGCGATATCCGGGTCATGGCCAGCATGAGAGCCACCGCGAGCGCGATGAGACCCACCACCTGTGCGGTCACTACCGGCATGCCGAGCGGGAGCAGGGAGACGCTCGGATCAGCCTTCGCATTGCCGGCGCGGCTGCCCGCTCCAGGTGCGGGGCTGGGGGAGTCAGACGGGCTGATCTGCGGGAACAAGCCAGATGCGTTGCCCGGCGCCCCGATGAGCGAGCTGGCCTCATTGTTCAGGGCAGGAAGCGGACCGACCGGGATACTTGACCCGTTACCGAGTCCGTTGCCCCCGCCGAGGCCGTTGCCGTTGCCGACCGTCGATGTGTGGCTGCTCTTGCTCGACGATGAAGATGAAGATGACGAGGACGCGCCGGGTCCGGTCACCTGAGCCGTCTCGGCCACCGTCGGCAGCTGTTGCAGCGAGGGCCCGGAGGCGACTGCCTTCAGCGTGACCGAGCTGACCGAAGTCGCGTTCGATCCGACCGACACCTGCGCCTGGAGGGCGGTGGGAGTGCTGCCGGGGGCCGCGATCGTGCACGAGGCTGTCTTGGTACCGGAGGGGCAGCTGGTGAACGCGGCCACCGGTCCGGCAGGCTGGGCGGAGAGCGCGATCGTGATCTTCCCGGTCGGGCTCGCCCAGTTCTGGGTCCAGACCTGGAGCCCGAAGGTGCCCGAATGGCCGCGCTGAATGCTCGCCGCTGGCCGGGTAATGCTTATGCACAGTTGTTCGGAGGGCGGAGCGCTGGAGCCAGCGGCCTGGCCCGCGTCAGTCTTGACGACCGCGTCGAGGGTGGCGACAGTTGTGGCTGAAGCGGCGCTAGATGTCGTGCTTGAAGTTGAGTTTGAGTTTGAGTTTGACTTTGAGTTCGACTGCGTCGGCGAGGCGGTTCCTGTGCCTGTTGCTGGTCCTGTGCCTGTTGCTGGTCCTGTGCCTGTTCCGGACGGCGTGCTCGAGGTCGTGGTTGAGGGGGAGCCCGAAGGCGTGCTTGACGTGGTGCTCGAGGGGGAGCCCGACGTTGAGCCTGAAGGGCTGCCTGACGTGGTGCCCGAGGGCGAGCCGGTGCCTGACGGAGTCGAGCTGGCCGTGGACGGGGGAGGCGTTCCCGGAGAACCCGTTCCGGTGCCGTTCGTGCTCGTCGAAGAGGACGGAGAACTGGACGTAGGCGGCGGCGACGAAGAGCTGGGCGGAGGCGAGGAGCTGCTCGGCGGCGGGGACGTAGAAGCTTGATTGAGTGGCTGACACTGCGAGCTGGTGGCGGGACTAGCCGCTGCTCGCGCTCCTCGCGTCAGAGAATCAAGCACGGCAGCGTGCGCGGTGCCCTGCACACCAACGGACAGCAATACGCCGCCGCTCACCAGGCCGGCTGCCACCGTTCGTACGTGCACGAAACACATGAAGATCGTCCTGTTCTGCGTCTTCGTCTTCGTCTTCGTCAGAGTTGTCTCGGTTTGGGGACGACCAGGAGTCGTTCCGATGCGAGTCGTTCCGAGACGAGTCGTTCCGGGACGACCAGGAATCGTTCCGAGACGAGTCGTTCCGGGACGACCAGGAGTCGCTGGTTTCGGTACGACCTAACTCATATCCCTTCCAACGCCAGTTATGCCTACCACCTGCCCCTTCGGATCGCGCCGTAAGCAGATGGTTCGTCTTCGGGCGCGGGCGCCGACCGGCCGGTTCTGCGCTCGACCTCCGCTCGATTTCCGTTCGTTCTCGGCTCGGTTTCCGTTCGTTCTCGGCTCGTTCTCCGCGAGTTCGCCGGGGGGCTAGGGGGATCGGCGGCTTCCTCGGTACGTGTTTGTGAGACGTTCGGACGTCCTCAACGGCAACAGATCGGCGTGTCGATGTGACCCAACTCACGTCCGAATCGAATATGGGGGAGTATATCAGGCGGTCACTTTGGGTGGTTTGAGGGGTTTGGGTGAGGCGGTGCATGCGGTGCGGGCGGTCTGGGTCGGGCCGGCGGCCCGGGCCGGGCGGGTCCGGGCCGGGCGGGCGGCCGGGGCCGGGCGGCGGGGCGGTCTGTCGCTGGATTGCGGGCTGGTGCTTTGTGGGTGGCATGCGGGCTGCCTTGACGGAAGGCTCTTGCGGGCCGGGGCCGCGGTTGGCGGCGCCCGTGGCGCCAGCACTGCCGAAGTACGCTAAGCTCTCCAATGCTGACGCAGGTTCCGGCTCTGATTGGACGCTGTACGGGGGCATGAGGTTCCTGCAGAGGCAAGCGTTGCGCAGCTCAGACAACTTAAGACAGGCCCCGTTAGCTCAGTCGGCAGAGCGTCTCCATGGTAAGGAGAAGGTCTACGGTTCGATTCCGTAACGGGGCTCCCAGTTGATAAGCAATTTTCGAAAGTTAGCCCTAGATTGTGCTGCCCGGATCTGCCCCCCATTTGCCCCCCGGCTGCGGGACTGGAGCGGCGATCACGGCGCTGCCTGGGAACCTGCTCGTGTCGGCAAGGCCAGAGATTGCTTCCGGTTCAGGGAATGCGTCCCGTGGCAGCTATCAAGCTTTCCATGGCGGCTCCAGCGATCTGAGTTGTCCAGGTGTCACTGGGACAGCGCAGACCAGGTGGCATGGATGGATTACCTTCGCCGGGGTACCTGGCTGCGTAGACGGGCAGCCTGCCTGTTGTTGCGGATCAGCCGTCTTGATGAACCTCCGCATGCGAGGCCCGGTCTGCGGCTGTTCCGGGAGGACGCTGGCCAGGATCAACTGCAGGAGCGGGGCCGCGATCGCGCCGAGCAGCGGGTCGGCGCTGTTGCTGATCAGGTTATCCACGTTCAGCGGCGCGACATCGAGCGTGCGGGCTTGCGCCGCGGGGACTCAGCTTCAAGTTAGGCCCGCCGCTGACCCTTAGAGGCACAGCCTTGGCGCTGTCGGCGCTGTTGAGCGTGTTCGTGCTGGTGACCTGCGACGATCACAGCCGTGGTCAGGTCAGCAGCGATGGCCATCCCTCCTGAGCCCGGAGCACCACGAACGCTGTCTTGGGATTGGTGTCAGGACCAAGTTCTCCGCATTTCCAAGAGCCTGGGGCGGCTGCGATGCGGTCGGCGATCAGGACACATCCCAGGCACAGGCGATCCAGAGCCCACCGATTCGGCAATACTCGTCTTCCGGAGTGGCCGTCGCGCTGCGTGACCTTCGCTGGCCGTAGTCAGGGTGCGAGGTTCGCCTTATACGTGAGCGACCGTTCGCCATCGTCTGTGGTTCGGAAAGACGCCTGGAGTGCATGTTATGCGCTGAAGCATCTGCTTATTTCCGTAGGTGTCGCGGAGGATTTCCGGGCTCGCTTGACTGCGGAGTTCCTGTTAGGTCACGGGTGCTGAGCAGGTCAGGCTGCTTCGGTGCCGGGTTCGGTGAAGGCGAGCCGTTGGTCGCCGAAGTCGGCGATGATCTCCAGGCGGCCGCCGAGGGCTTCGACGTAGGCGGCCAGGGTGCGCAGTTCGGTGGTGCCTGGCTTGGCGTGCTCAATGGCGGACACGCGGCCTTGGGTGATGCCCATCCGGGCAGCAACCTGGGCCTGGGTAATGCCGAGGCGGCGGCGCATCTCAGCGAGCCGGAAGGCACGCTGCTCGGCACGCAGCTGCTCCATCCCGGCGGCGATAGCGGCCTTGTCGGCAGGATCGGGATAGAACTCGGCCAGGAACTCACCCCTGGTGTAACGGTGGAATTCGCTGCTGCTCATCGGATTTCCTCTTGTTTCAGGTAGTCCTCGTAACGCTGCTCGGCCAACGGGATCGCCTGGCGGTACCAGGTCTCCCATTTACCAGCCTTACTAAGGAGAACGTAAGTTCCTGGACAATCGCGATGCCCTGGCCTGCGCGAACAGTGGGTTCGTGGTCCAGAAACTCCATTTCTTACTAGTATCTCCGGCTACCAGCAGGACTGCGTTCCGCCGGGGATCGAAGATGTACAGGATGCGGATCTCGCTGCGCCCGGCGGAGCCTGGCCGCAGTTCCTTCAGGTTGCTCAGCCGGGAGTGGTGGACGCGGTCGGCGAGCGGGCGGCCGAGCTCCGGCCCGGCTTCGAGTAGCATGCCGATGGCTTGGCCGACCTGGATCGCGCTGGCCCGGTCACGCTTGCGCAAGTCGTGCAGCCATGTTCGGACCTCCGGCGTCATGACCAGGAGATAGGCCATGTCAGATGCCTCCCCACAGCGCAGTATTACACAGACATGATATCATGTCTGTGTAATATTAGGTAGCACGCGGAGCGACCAACTGCCCATGCTGGCGCTTGGCGTGGGTGCGAGTCGGCGCGGGTCTGAGAAGCCTAGGCCGGTGTAGCCCGGCGCGTGTTTAGCGAGCATGGCTGCGAGGACGCCGGTTCGTTCGTCGTGGTAATCGTGGACTTCGGCGGTGGTCTTGCCGTCGTGGACGCGCAGGATGCGGTCGACGTACTGGGTCAGGCTGCCCTTTCTGGACGATTGGCGCGGCGGGGAACAGCATGTCCAGGGCCGGGCAGTCGAAGCCTTCGCCCGCGTACGGCCCGGTGGCGATGACCAGCAGCGGCGACCAGCCCGAAGATCTGGACGGCTGCCTGCTGTGACCCGGTCAGCACGGCCGAGCAGGTGAATGCCTGCGTGGTGCCGCCCGCGCGCTCATCGGTCAGGTCCAGCTTGCTGCCCGCCTGCACCGCGAGATCTGTCACGGTGGTGAGCATGCTGCGCGGCACGATCAGCCCGCCGTCGAGGGTCTCGTCGAAGAACTGCAGGAACCGGGGTATGTCCCAGGTAGAGGCACGCATCCGCTGCTTCTCGTAGAACAGCGGGTTATGCATCGAGGCGGCGTGCCGCAGCGACGCGGCCAGCGCGGGCGTCAGGTCGGCCAAATCGACCCGGATGCCCGCGCCGAGCCGGGCTCGGACCGCAGTTGCCGCTTCCGGGCGGATCTTCGTGGACACCGGCGCGGCAAGCCTGGTGACCTGGCTGCCTGCCGGGACCCGCCCTGTCTTGTCCGCGGCCCGGGTCACCTCCTTGGGCGTCATGCGTCCCAGCGTCGACAGGTACGCCCACTGGTCCTGGTGTGGTTCGAGACTCTCCAGGTCCAGGAAGACTGTCGCGTTGCGGTCCCGGGCCGGCCGGAACAGCGGCAGCGCGATCAGGTTCCCGACACCGCCGGCCGGGACTAGGTCCTGAGACGGGAACAGCCGGTCATAACTGGCTAGGTTCACCTTCCCGCGCACCGTCATCGCCTCACGCAGCAGGCCGGTGCCCAGCCGCCGCGCGGTTTGCGCCGGCACTGGCGCGGTGAAGAAATCCCACGCGTGCATACCCACCCCGGAACGCGAGACCTCCAGCGCCGCCGGCACCCCGAACGCCCGCGCCGCCTTGACGTACATCAGCGCCTCGGTCAGCGCGTCCTGCCCGTCGAAGTCAGCGGCCAGCCACCAGCACCGGTCCCCGTCCAGCAGCGGGTACACACCGACGTGCGCATCGCCTTTCAGATGCGCAGCCAGCACATCGGTGGTCAGCCACAGGTAGTCCCGCTTCTCGTGCGGGACCCCGCGCTGCCACCCGGCGCGCACCGCCGGGAGCCAGCCCTTCCAGCCGCTACGGGAGTTCTCGATCCGTGTGGCATAGATATCAGTGCGCGCCGCGAACAGCGCCCGGAACAACGCCACCTTCGCATCATTCGGCGAATCCTTATGGACCGGTCCTGGCGGCGCCTCGAAGAAGTCGGCCTGCGCCGGACCGGGCGGCGCGGCCTGCCCGCGGGCTCAGCTCCAGCATCTTCATCAGCCGCGCGTTCTCCGCCCGCAGCCGCGCCAGCTCCTCAGCTAGAGCCGCAGGGATCTCAGTCACGCCCACACCATATGTAATCAGCAGTCCAAAGTGGCTCATGCCGGAGTTCAAGCGGCAGCCGGGCCCGCACGGAGGTCATTCCGACTGCCGTCCGCTCGCGGCTGCCTGACCCCGGCTCTCGGTGTGGTAGGTGAAATGACCACCTCGCCAGCCAACACAAGGCGCCGAACTAAGAGGCTTGCGCGATTAGCCTAACTGGCTCAGGGAACATGCGGGCGTTCGGGAGTCCGGGCTGTTCAGGTCCTAACTTGGGGAAGCGCAACCTGGTCTTCGGTCGTATCCGGGCGAGCAAGCGAGAAACATCGATGCATCCGTCGTTCACTACACAAAGTTGGGTGTCTGGCTGGCTTAAATTGCCGTAGAGTGGAAGAAAGTTCTCATCTATCTGCCCGGAAATGGGCGCTTGATGCATGTAGCTGTGAGTTATGTTTGAGCTGGGAGGGTTGTAATGCTGGTTGTATCGCAAGATTGGTTCAGAGAAGGCCCCAAGTTCGCCCCCCGGGTTCCGCGCGACCTATCTGCGGCGACAGCGAAACACAGTAGCCATCGCCGGCGCTCCGGGAGTCGCTGAATGTCTGGCTGGAGACGCAGAATCTTTAGCTCCCCGGGCTTGACTCAGTCCCCTCCTGGCCCGTACCTCGCGAAGCTGGCACGGCGCTGGGACCGCAAGATCTACGTGACTTCCCGAGGGTGGGACAACATCGGCGAGGTCCTGAGCTCGATGGGCGTAATGTTCGAGCCATTCCGGGGCGACTACGACTGTGATCTTCTGTTCGCCAACTGCGGGACGAGCGATCTACTGGACCCAGCAAGCTTGCGGCGCTTCGTCCACGCGGGTGGGTGTCTGTACGCCTCAGACATGACCAGCAGCTTGATCGACGATGCCTTCCCGGGAAGGTTTCGGTTTGGCGGTTCCGGTGATGTCGGTATGGTTGCCGCGAACGTCGTTGATGATGAGTTGCGCCAGGTCGTTGGCGACTCGACCACTATCCACTTCGACATGCCCAGCTGGTCTGTTCTCGAAGGATGTCAAGGCGAGACTTTGGTCGAGGCGACTCAGGGCACCGCATACGCAGGACGACCTCTGATGGTTGAGATTGAGTTTGGGGATGGAGCTGTCTTCTACACATGTTTTCATAATCGGGCTCAGGTCTCTGAACAGGAGAGGGTCCTCCTGAAGTTGCTTGTACTAAAGCAAATCAGCACCTCATCAAACACGACCATCGCTCAGACAAGCCAGTCTTTGGGAATAAGCTTGACCGAGCTGAAGCGGCGCACCGACAGCTGATATGCGCTGCGCTTAACCTGCCGCGACCCTTGACCCGCAGCAATTAGGTACACAATGCAGGCCTCGTGAGCGAGTGCGAGTTGACGCTATCGTAATAAGGACCGCGAACTGCCTCGGTTCGCCGTTGCGCAGATCCGGAATTAACGGAGTTGACGGGAGAGGCCGTGGGGTTTGAGGCTACTGGCCATGTCGGTAATGCCTTCGGCCAGGTGTGCTACGTCATCGATCACCGTGCTCTGTGCGTCCTCGGACGAGATGTCGCTAAATTCGCGGGCGGCATGCGCGCCGAGGCCACGGGTCACGAATCGGATGTCCTCCGCCTTCATCCGTGCCGCCTTCTCCAAGACGGCGTCTTTCGATGGGCCAAGGTCGCCATCGCCGAACACTGCGACCACACGGTCACCGGTGAAGCTGTCTAAGACCTCGTGGCATCGGATCAGCGCGGGGAGCAGGTTCGTACCGCCGCGGCTGTGCGCGCTATCGAGCACTGCCGTCGCGGCCGCGCCATCGGTTGTCGGCTCAGCTAGAGCGGCCACGCCTGTATCCCACAAGATCACACCTACGTTGTAGTGGGCGGCGACGGCCTCGGCGACAAACTGCCTGGCACCACGTCCCGCCTCGGCCAGCGGCCTGCCGCTCATTGAGCCGCTCACATCGATGCACAGCATCACGGTGCCACCGATTCGGGCCTGAACAGCGTGAAGGTGAGGGCCGGGAGGGATCTGAGTAAGCCCGGGAGCGGTGAACGGACGCCGTATCCAGCTCGTCATCTATCCCCGCACCTTGGTCAGCCCGACGAGTCTGGTCAGCCGTTCGGTCTCCGACCCGTCGACCACACCCTCGACGTAAGCCTCAAGGCGTAGCTCGCGGCCGGATTCTGGCTCATGCGCGATAACGGTCAGACGGCCGTCGATCGCGATCCGTATCGTGATCCTGATCAGCGAGCCCGCCGCAAGCGAGCCGAGCTGGGTCAGTTCGCCATCCAGGACCCGGCGATTGTGGCCGACCTCTGGGGAGGGGGCTGGTCCCGCCTGTTCGTACACCTGGATGCGGACGGACTCCTGCTTTTCCAGGATAGTGCCGAACCGTTCCTCGATCCGCCTCACGGGCAGTGGTGTGTTGGCCGCGATGAGGTGCTCGACAAAGCTGCGCTTTCCGGACGGGTCGAAGCTGTCCTCGACCAGGATGCCTACGGCTCGCGGCGCCACCGGCGTCACCTGGCCTGTGCCCCGCGACCCACCCCCGACCCGGCCTCGGACAGTGGTAAGGGCGGTGAGCTGCGGCGTCCCGGCCAGGTGATGAGCGCGCAGTGCCGCGCCCTTGGCCACCGCCAGGTCAGGGTCGATTAGTCGGGGCACCTTGCCCAGCATCGCTTTGAGCCGCGCGGCCAGCATCGGGATCCGGCTGGATCCGCCAACCATGATCACGTCGTCGATATCGCGGCCACCTTCAAGTCCCGCGGTGCGGAGTACTCGCTCGATGATCTCCGCAGTGGTGTCGAATAGATCGCCGCACGTCGCGTCTAGGTCCGCTCGGGTGATGGTCACCGAGGTGCGACCTGCGGGAGTCCGGACGATCACCTGCCGGGAGGTCCGCGCGCTCAGGTCCTTCTTCGCCGCCTCCGCATCCAGTACCAGCTCAGCTAGCCTCTTCTTGTCATCGACGATATCGTCCAGTTCGTCGGGCAACAGACGATCGCCGAGCCGCTCGAGGATCAAGTCAATGAGACGCTGATCCACGTCGGCGCCACCGAGCGAATGATGCCCGTCGGTGGCCAGCACCTGCACCGCGCCGCCCGAGATCCGCAACACCGTGGTATCGAACGTGCCGCCGCCGAGATCGTAGACGAGGACCGCCCGGTCGGCACTTGAGGTCAGACCATAGTGAGCGGCCGCGGCCACTGGCTCATCGAGTAGTTCTAGCACGTTGAGCCCGGCGATGACCCCGGCCTGGTACGTCGCCTCACGCTCGGCGTGACCGAAGTATGCCGGGACGGTGATCACGGCGCTCACCTTGTCCTGTGATCCGTTGGCGGCGATGACCAGCTGGCGGAGAATAAGCGCCGAGACCGACTCTGGACTGTGCTCCTGGCCACGGATCCGCAGCGGGAACTCGGTGCCCATGGCCCGCTTGATCAGCTGGACTCCATTCTCCGGGTCCACTGCGGTCGCCTGCACGGCTTCCTCGCCGACGACCGCAGTCCCATCCGGCTCGAAGTAGACCACCGATGGCGTAATTTCGCCGCCGTTTGCATTCGGCAGCACCACGACCGTGCCGTCGTTGTCCACCGAAGCAACCACCGAGTTCGTTGTGCCCAAATCGATCCCTACAACCTGGCTGACCGTCCGGCTCATTCCCCGGTCCTGTCCGGACGAAGGGAATATCGGTGGACATGGGTGACCGGGCTCGCGAGCTGATGCAGGGCGGTCAGCGGGCCGTGGCCTGCCAGCCCGAAGCCAGACGCGATCAGGATCAGCGCCGTGATGCTTGAGATAACGGAGCGGTAGACGACGATATGCGGTGGTGTTCTCATGATCGCGCCTCCGCGGTTTCGCTGGGGACTGGCGTGGTTCGGTCGTCACTCGATCCGGCCACGTCCGCGGGATCGGTGGGCAACCGCACGCCGTGCGCGCTGAGCAGCCAGCGCAGCGGGGCGCCGGGGTCGTCCTGCCCGTCGGCCATGACCTCCTGCGACGCGACGATGAAGAACCTGACCTCCGCGAACTCGCGGCCCGCAGACATCACGAGGTTGTGCACGCCCGCGTCGGACAGCCACCGTGCGATAGCCTCCGAGCCGGAAGGCAGGTCCAGGCCGGCCGAGCGCAGCAGGTCGGCCTTGGAGACGACGACGGCGAGTCGCTGGACGTTGGCTGGTATTCCGCTGTCACGCAATCTGGACGCGACCTCCTCATAGGTGAGTTCCGGATCGCCGGTGGCGGCATGCGCAACAAGGAGCGTCGCGTCATTCTCGCCGAACTGCTTGCGGATTGCGTCGATCGAGAATGGGTCAAGGACGTACACCAGGCCCTGGCCGTCGTCAAGGAATCGGAGTGCGTCGGGCCGCCGCGCGTCGCGGAAGTGTTCGCCGGCCGCGTCGAAGAGGTGCACGAACTCGGAGCGTCGCTCTTTGCCCAGCTTGAAGGACAGGGCGACCTGGGCGTTGGTTGATGTCTTAGCCGTCTCACGGCCGGAGCGGATGATGCTTAGGCCGAACTCTGCCAGGTCCCGCGAATCCTTGTCTGGGAAGCTGACATCCAGCCGCCCGGTCTGCGTCAGGCTGTTGAGCGAGGCATAGAGGAACCGGGTCTTACCAGCCGAGATATCGCCGAACACCGGGATCCGGATGTCGCGTACGGCGCCCGCTCCTGTCGGCAATGGCGTCTCGCAGCGCTGGCACAAGGCGGTGAGTCGCCAGGCCGTGCGGGACGCCATTGTGGGCAGGTGCGTTCCGCACTCACAGCGGCGGCTGAGCAAGCCGAGCCGGCCGGGGCGGACGTCGTGGTGCGCGTTCAGGCAGGCCGGGCACTGGTAGGCGGGCCATTGGGTTACGTGGAAGCACGCCATGCAGGCCGCCTGGGTCTGCATCCGCCCGCGCCGCCGGCGTTCCGCCCAGCGCAGCATCGTCGCCGCCGGCACGAGAAACGCCTGGCTCGCGCCGCTGCACAGCACGGTGACAAGCGCATACACCATGAAACAGAACGCGCACGCCAGACTGGCCATGACCAGGAACGAGAGGATCGCCAGCGGCACCGGAAACAGCACCCACCAGCCGCGCGCGTCGCGGAAGAACGCCCGGGCAGGCCGTCGCCATAGCGCAATGCCCATGTCCACGACGTTCTCGCGCGTCCGCTCCAGGTCGGCCCAGCCCTGCCGGAACGGATAGAACGGCCAGGCGAGATCCGGTGGGAACTCACCGGGGCCGGCCGGCTTCACCTTCAGCTGATCGGCTCGTGCGATCGCGGGCACGATGAGGTCGGGATCGCGCACGAGCGCCTGGACGAGCCCGATCGCGAACACCGCCACGCCGGAGGCGAGGGCGCACGCCATCTCGACCGCGAGAGGAGAGATGTTCACGATTGACCGCCACCTCTGTTGATCCACAAACTCTTCCGCGAGCGGGGTGCCTCTTCGGCGAAGATGGCCTCCCACACCGCACGCTTGTCTGGCCAGAGCTCACGGGCCACCTCGGCGTGCCACCGCTGGAGCTCCTGCGTTGTCAGCTGCCGCGCATAGGCGCGCAACGCGGCCGTTAGCTGCTCGTGCCGCTTCGCCGGCAGATATTCGTAATCCAGGCACCTGACGCACCACAGTGCATCGCCGACCAGATCCCTGGTGCCGAGCGTGCTGCCCCACCGGTCCACGAGCAGCCGCGGCAGCGGTGACTTGGGGGAGGCGAGGACCTCTGGGCCGAGTTCCGGATGTCGGGTCTTCAGGCAGGCCTCGAGCACCTCGTCGAGCCGTGCCTGGACGACCGCAGTGTCCGCTTGGCGCAGTATGGTGATCGCGCCGCGGAAGTACTTGCCGTCGGTCAGCAGCTTGTCCTCGAACGCGCGGTGCAGGAAAGTCCGCACGTACCGGTCGTCCTCCAAGAGGCGGCCGAGCGGGCCCGAGTTCGGCGCCTTGCCGCGTTTGTCCAGGCTGGCTAGCAGCTCGAGCAGTTCCCGCGAGGGTTTCGCGGACATCTGTGTGAGCTGCTCCACCGCCTGCTGCGAGATCACCGGTTCGACCTCGAGCGAGTCGGGCAGCCCAGTGAGGATGGTGACGGCCACCTCGCCGTCGACGGCCTGCCACCCGATGAGCGCTCCCTGCAGGTTGGCAGCCGCGGCAGCCGCGGTCACCGTGGGGGTCGGCGACCGGGCGAGCTGGCCGATGTGGTCGAGCAGCCGCCGCAGCCGCTCCAGCCGCGACTGCCTGTCCTCCAGGTCCCGGCCGGCGATCAGCGACGCCTGAATGTGATAGTCAAGCAGATCGCTCAGGTCGGCGCGGCCAGCGAAATATCGGTTCAGCTTCCTGATCGCGTCCACGACGCCCGCCACGCCCTGGGCATCGAGCCGGTCGTGCAGTTCGTCGTGTGCGAAATCGAGCAGCGGCACACGCAGTGCCCAGCTGTCCGGGCGATAGGCGCCGGGCCGGTCGAGCCAGCTACCCACGAAGTCGCGCAGCCGCCGCTGGAGGGGCGGTGCGAGGTCCAGGTCGATGCCGTGCCGGCGGGCCAGCCGCAACAGCACATCGGTCTGCCGGTCTGAGCCGAGCAGGATGGCCGACGACACCTCGCTCTCCGCGTCCCGGTGGGCGCTGACGTCGAGCTGCACCTGGGGAAGCACATCGACGGGAGGCACGGCCCGCTCGTCGCGGATTCCGGCGAGTTCAGCGGCGAGCAGCTGGACGCGCACGATCGCCGGGTCGAAGTCCAGGCGCTTGCGTCCCACCGCGCCGTCGATCCATCGCAGCGCGTCGGCTGACGGGATGCCATCAAGGATCATGGCCGTCACCGCTGGGCCATGCTCGCCGAGCAGTCCGGGGTCGGCACCCTTCAGCCACCGGACCAGCGCTTCCGGCTCCGGACGAGGGTCGTGCGGCCTGGTCAGCGCCCAGGCCGTGAACATGGCGTCCCGCCCGCCGCCGAGCACGTCGGCGAGCTCGACGGCGTCCACGACGTCATACGGGTCTTGGTCGGTCGCGAAATGGTCGGCGAAGAACATTGCCCGCTCGCTGGTCTGCGCCTCGTCCGCGGCACCAGTTCTGACGTCGAGGACGAATCGCTGGCTGACCAGCCCCGGTGCGATCCTCGGGAACAGAGCGGCAGGCGCGGCGACGACGCGGTGAGGGGCATCGAGCGGGGCCGCGCTGAACACCTTGAACGAGATGCCAAGCGCAACCCGCGATGGCAGCAGCAATGTGGCCGCTGCAATCCATGTCAATGCCTCCTCCGGGTCGTCGGCCGTAATGACCACACGCTTGCCTGCGGGGTCCTCGAGGATGCTGAGCAACCTGGCGAGAACCGCGCTGCGCTCGGGCGCTGAGCGCGCCCAATCCGCGAGCGCGTTTACCGTCAGCGGCCCGGGCTCCAGTTCAGCTGCGTCGAACTCCGGGCAATCCTTGCTGTCCCACGGCTCAGCTCGCCACAGGTCGGACAGCCACAGCTGGGCAGGCCGGACCGCTCCGTACAGGTCCAGGTCCCCGGTCAGCAGGCAGTCGGCCAGGTGGTTGCCGTCACGGCCGCCGGTGGCCACCTTGCCGAGGTACCGGCTCTGCGCCGTCCCGTACCCCTCGCCGGTCATGTGCGCGAGCCCTAGCGGGAATTCCTCGACCGGGCGGCGTTGGGTGAGCCACGGGATCTGCACTTCGTACAGCAGCCCGCCGACCGCCATCTTCGACTGCGCCGCGTCCACACTGGCCGACTGGGCCTGTACCTGGAATCCGCCGCCCGCCCCCCGTCCGGCGCCTGGCTTGCAGTCGGTGTACAGCAGGCGCCCGAAGAGACCGGCGGTCATGCAGCCCGCACCGTCCCAGCCTTGGACAGCAGCCAGAGCACGGGGTCCTCCACCCGGTGCGGCCGTACCCCGCCCGCGGCGACGGTCCTGGTCTCATAATCTGGCTCGGCGCCAAGCGCGGACACCCCGAAGTACCGGAAGTCCGCATAGTTCAGCCGCATGTGCGTGTCGATGTCCTGCGCGTTCCACTCGTGCATCAGGGCCAGCACGTGCTCGTGCACCGCCAGCCCGTCCGCGTTGTCGTAGCCGGCCACCGTTGGCGTGGCCGCCATCAGCGGGTTTCCGCGGTTCAGCGCGGGAAAGAACGCGTCGATCTTGGTGAACACGACCGCTACCGGCAGGGTGAGCTTCCTCCGCTTCTTGATCTCGTGATCAACCTTGAGCATCTCGGTGATGTTGTTCACCACGTCCAGCGGCGCGTCATCGTCGACGTCGACCGCCGCGTCCGGCAAGTTCAGCCTGGCCCGTGCGCCTGGCAGGGCGAACGGGTCTAGGACGACAATGAGCCCGTCACAGACCGACAGATACTTCAGCGTGAACGCCGTCTGCACATCGTTCAGGTCCTCACCCGCGGTATCAACAAATGACAGCAGGGTCGATCTGACCGACGTCCGCCCCAACCGGGTCGTCTCCTGCTGCCAGCGCAGCAGCAGCGGCGCCGCGTGGCCCCGTGCCGCCATCTGGTTCGTGGTAGGCGGCAGCACGCGATCCTTGTACAGCGGAGCCTCGCGCCTGGCCTGGTAATCGCTAAGGCCCTGGAGACCGTCCGGATTGTCGGTAGCGAGCCTGATCGCGGCGTCATACCGCTTCCCGACCACGTCCTTGAGTTGCTTAACCAGCACCGTCATCAACACGGTCTTGCCGCTGCCCTTCGACCCGACCAGGCCGATCATCGGGCTCCGGGAGTCCCCGAAGTCTGACGGGAGCGCCGTATGACACTGAGGGCAGGCACGCAGGTTGGTCCTCCCGCCGCAGGTTGGACAGAACGCGGCGCCGGCCACCCTCTCCGGCGGAGGAAACGTCGGATACGTCTCCCGCGTACTCTTGGTGAGCTGTTCGCGGGCCTCGTCGGCCTCCTTCTTGCACTCGGTGTTGCCCCGGCCCAGGCACTGGTACCACAGCCGGGAGGAATCGATCCGCTGGAAGCAGAACGGGCAAACCGCGTTGGAGGCCACTGTTACTCCTTAAGGCTGGTGATTGGCGGATCGATGAGCCTGGCCTGCCCTCCGACGATGAAGCACCGGACCCAGACCGTCTTGCGCGGGACGGCTACCTTGCGCTCCTCAGCGACCCCAGACCGTAGTGTCAACACGGTGTCGAGGACGGTTTCACCGTCGGACGGGCTAGTAGGCATCACCCGGCTGGGGGAGGCCACCATCCGCACCCGCACCCCGGAACACGCCTGCTCGGCGACGAACACCACCTTCTTGGAGCGTCCGCGCAGGGGCCCGACCGATGGAAGAAGATCGAACACGTCGTAGCCGATGGCGGCCTCTACTACCTGGGCGATCTTGGCTGAGACAGGCGGCGAGGTGAACGACGTCCTGCCGACCGTTATCACCGCGCGTACCTCGACCTCACACGGACCACGGCCGAGCGGGATCTTCACACCGCCAGCGGACCGGTACTGCCCGCGGTCGATGTACACGACGTCTTCCTCGCCGTCCAGCCGCCAGCTCACCTCGGCCACCTGAGCGCTCGCTGGCCACTCCCAGGACACGGTCGCATAGTCGATGAATGGCGTCACCGATAGATCACGCACCGGATCGGTCACCGCTACTGTGGTGGGCTTACCCATGACGATGCCAGTGCCGCCGATTGAGAACGGCACAAGACGGTGCACGCCCGGCGGAAGCGCGGTTTCAAAGCCGGTCTCGCGCCCTGCCGAGATCAGGGCACCGGTCACCTCCGTGCCAACGCGCGCCATCTCATCCGCGGAAACCACTTTTCCGAACGACATCGCTGGCTCGCGATCCGTCCGGAGGATCCGCACTTCCGAGTTGTCCACCGGCAGCCAGGTGACACGCACGCGGATCGCGCCGTCCGTGCCGACGGGGTGGGCTCGCAGCGTCGAGATCGGCCGGGCTTCCGCACGTGGTGTAGCGCTGATGTGCTCTGCCGCCGAGCGCAGCTCCGCGCCGTCCGGCCCGGCATAGACCGCTGTCACCTCGAAGTGCTGCGGCTGGCCCTCGGCGAGTCCGCTGACCTGGCAGCTGTTGCCGGTCGCCCGGACCGGCACCGCGACCGCGCCGGGTGCGGTCCTGGTCACCTTGACCTGGGCGTCCGGATGCGCTGACCAATGCAGCGCGACAGTGGCCGGACCAACCTCAGCCTGAAGCTGTGACACCGGAGGAAGCAGCGTGACCGCGACGGACGCCGGACGAGAACTCGGCCTGCCGTCGCCAGCGGCGAACACTGCGTACTGAACGGGGCGCGCCACCGGCGCGTGTGTATCGGCGCACGTGTCGCCGCGGTCGCGATGCACCTGTTCGCCCTCGGTCGGCCCGGTGAGCAGGCGCGTCTGCGTGGTCCGGCGGACCACGTAGACGGTGTCCTGATCGTGGCCGGGCGCGGGCCGCCAGAACAGCTTGACCGAGCCACCCTCTCCGACCGCGCGCAGGTCCGCGGGCGGCGGCAGCGGAACGGCCGCGAGCTCAACGGCGGCGTCCTCGACGCTGAGCAACCCCGCCTCCTTGAGCAGCGACTCGGCGCGCATCTCGTCGGGGACCGCGAGCGCCGCCTTGGCCGCCGCGATCAGCTGATCCAGCCGCTGCTGCGCGGCCTCGACCCGTTGCATCGCATCCATGCGCTCGCCTTCGGAGGGCAGGCTCGCCGCGGCGGCCTTCGCCTCACGCAGCCGTCCGGCAGCCAGCAGCTCCGGCACCCGTTCCGCTCCGGTGCCGGTGCTCGCGCCGTGCTCGGCCACCAGGACCGCGATGACCGCCGCGTCGCCGGTATCGAGTCCTGCCTCGCGCAGTTTCCCCGCCGCGATGTCAGTCGACACCGACGCCGATTCCCTGGCGATCGCCATCATGTGGTACAGCGCGAGGTCCCGAAGATCTACGCCATCCCGTAGCGCTTTGCGCAGAATCTTGAGCGCGGTTCGTCTTGCGTCCTCCGTCGCCGAGATGCCCCGCTTGTCGGCCTCGGCGCTCTGTGCGTCCACCGCCACGGCGTCCAATCGCTTGCGCGGATCGGTGAGGCACTCATACCTGTCGATGAGGCGGAACGTGCCGGAGCCTGGATGCACCAGTTCAGGTACCGATGGCACGGCGCACTCGGACATGCTCTTGAGCAGGGCGTTGAAGTTCCCGATCGGCTCGGTCATGGGCAGAGTCACATTGCCAATGACAGTCAGGTCGGCTCGTTCGGCTGCTTGGTTTGCCTGAGCGGCGCTGAGGCCGAGTTTCGCGGCGAACTGGCCGAGCAAGCCGGAGGTGACGACACCGAGCGTGCCATAGCGCCGTCGTAGGTCATCGGCCATCACGGTGATCGACGCCTGGGCGGTCTTCTGCTGATCGGACTGCCGGGCCTGCCACCAGGCGCGCGTCTCCATCTTGGCGCCATGCTCGCCACGCAGCCGCTCATCCTCGGCCCGGCACAGTCTTGCCACGTGGGCAATGGCGGCCTTGCCGTTGTAGACCTTGTTCCAGTAGGCGCGAACGGCCTTGACCTGCGCGCTGACCTCCGCGTCTGTGGCCGGAAGCGTGATCGCGTACCGCGACATCAGGTCGCCAGGAGCGGTTCGTGCGCCGCGGTGCTTCTTGAGGAACTCCTCGCGGTACTCCGTCTCGTCGAAGCGCATGGCCGCCTACGAGGTGCCGATGGTCAGGCCGCGGTGGATCTCCTTCGCCTCTTCAACCTGCTCTTGGGAAAGGACGCTGATCCGCACGTTCATCGTCAGGTCCTTGCCGCTCCTGGGCTCGACGGCATGCAGAAGGACGGTGCCCTCGGCATCGACGCTGATCTGGATGTTTATCGGCGAGCTGGCCGGCAGGGCGAACGGCGTCAGGCCCTCGATGAGGCCCGCATCGTCGACCCGGTGGTTGGCCGCCAGGTCGCGACTGGGTGAGGCGCCCGCCTGCTCCCAGATCTCGATCTCCACCCCGGATTGGTTGGCGACCACCGTATTCGCGACCAGCGTCTCGGGACCGCAGGGCACCTGGGTCTGCGCGTCGATAAGGTGCTCGATGTAAGACGCGGCCTCAGGGTCGCGTTCCCAGTCCGGCTTGGTGGTGTCGATGAGCTTGACGCCGACCGCCTTCGGCAGCACGTTGACGACGGTACGCTGCGCGATGCCGCGCACCTTCTCCTCGTCGATGCCGGTCCGGTCGGCCACTTCCCGCACGGCCGCCTCGGAGACCGGAGCGGCGGCCGCCAGGCCCGTGCCACGGCCGCTGGCACCGGCCGCTGCGGTTCCCGAACCGGTTTGCGGGGCGACTTCGTCGGCCTCCGCATACCTGACAGTCTGACCGGCCGCGTACAGCGCCGCGCCTTTCGCCACCGCGAGGTCGGGGTCGGTGAGCCGCGGCTCCCAGCGGAACTCCTTCCTGAGCCGTTCGGCCACGGCGGGCATCCAGCAGGACCCGCCGACTAGCAGCAGCTCGCTGATCTGGTCGCGGACGCCCGGGTACCGCTGCTCGGCCTCGTCCAGCGTCCGGTTGCTGATGCGTATCGTCTCCTCGAGCAGTTCGGCGGTCATCTCCTCGAACTGCTTGCGGGTCACTATGAACTTGGCTGATGTCCCTGTGTAGCGCCGGATGATCGTCTTGCTCTCGGCCTTGGACAGGTCCTTCTTGGTCTGCTCGGCGATGGTGCGCAGCGCTTGGAGTTCCGCTTCGTCATCGCGCACCGACTCGTCGCCCCACTGCTCGATCAGCTGGTCGAGGATGTGGTCGAAGAGCTTCTCGTCCCAGTCGGCGCCGCCGAGCTTGTGATCGCCACCGACCGCGAGCACCTCCACGGACTTGTCCGTCATCCGGATGAGGCTGATGTCGAACGTCCCGCCGCCCAGGTCGTACACCAGGAAAGTGGTGCCGTCCGCGCTTCCGGTGACCCCGTAGTGCAGCGCCGCGGCCACCGGTTCAGGAACGATCCCGATGACCTTCAGGCCCGCGATCTCCCCGGCCTGCCGGGTGGCGTCCTTTTCGAGGAGCCCGAAGTACGCCGGCACGGTAATGACGACCTCGTTGACCGGGCGGCCGGTGTTGGCCCCCGCGTCCTTTGCCAGCGCGCTGAGGATAAGCGCCGAGATCGACGGCGGTGTGTACTCCTTGCCGAAGAACTCTCTGCGCCACTCACGGTCGCCCATCTCCCGCTTGATGAGCGACACCACCTGGTCGGGGTAGACACCGGCCGACTCCTTGGCCACCTTGCCGACGACGATGTTGTCTTCGCTCTCGAAGTACACCACCGAGGGCGTCGTGTCCTGACCGTCACTGTTGCGGGTGACCGCCGGCCGGCCCGTCTCATCGATATAGCCGACGACCGAATAAGTGGTGCCCAGATCGACGCCGTAAATTCCGCGCTGTGGCTCGCTCACTGCTCTCCCTTCCTGGCAGCGAAGACGCTGACCTCGGCTGGCACGATCGGGCTGTTGGCCTCTATGTCCAGGTAGCCGTCACGCCGGACTCCCGCGATGTGCCCGGTTCGCGCCGGGTCGTCCGTCGGCTCGTCGCCGACCCGGCGGTGCATGCGCGGGTTGAAGGGATCACCGTCGTCAGGCGCGTATGTGATGACGCCATTGCTCTCAAGCGTGAGTTCGATCGTTTCCGCGTAGGACCGCAGCAGGTGGGCGGCCTTCGCCGCATCGAAGTCGCTAGGTAGTGTGGCAGCCTGCTTCAGCAGGTCATCGCGCAGGCGGCACAGGTCCGCCAGCATGGGTCGCAGCAGGCCGCGGCGTTCCCCGCGTCGGAGCCTCTCCACTTCCTCACGCAGATGATCGATGACAGCCTCTCGCTGTTCTGCCCGGGCGTGGTAGCGCCGCGAGAACTCGGCGAGTTCCTGCATTGCGACGGAGATCTCGGCCATGGGGGCGGCTTGCTCGGCCGGCTGCCCGGGACCATCCGCCGGCCCAGCCGTGACAGCCATCGCCGAGGAGCATTGTGCTTCCCGGGCGGATTCCAGGCTGTCTCCCTCGATGACTTCCAGATCGTTTTCTTCAACCTCTGAGGTTTCTGCTTCAACGACCTCGGCTTCCCGGCCTTCTCGGCCTTCTTGCCGTTCCGGCTCTGCGGTCGAATTCAATTTCAGTACCACTCGCATCTTCCTTCCGGCCATAGGTCAGGACAAGATCGCTTGACCTGTGCCATGGGCCTGGAATCCCGTCCCCAGTTGCTGGCGCTCTCGATAGGAGACGTTGAAGCACGTATCCCGGTTGACAGGAAAATTACCAATATGATGGTGTATGCAAAACGTTACAGCACGCCAGGGAAGATGCAGCTATGGATTTCGCGTAATAGGACAATTGCCCCATCCGTGAGGCTGCGCTAGGCGGTTGCAGGCAAGGGCAGACGATGGCCAATCCCGGCTTCAAGGCTTCGGCCGTGACTGGCGCATCAGGAACCCGCGCATCCCCACTTCCCCTCCGTAGCCCCTTCCCTGACGTGCTTGCTTCCGTTTCCTACGCGAGTCGGTGCGGTCAGGGCAAGGGGAATGTCCGACTTATGGTTAATTGCGGCAAAGTCATAGGTTGACCGTAGGGGGACTGCGGAGGTCAGCGCATACGATCGGGTGTTTTGTGTAAAACTTTGGATAAGTCGGTCGGTTCCGACTTGGGGGGGTGGTGCTTCATGGGGCGTCCAGAGAAGCCACTGGACAGGGACGGCTCGGCGGTACGTGAGTTCGCGTTCTGGCTTCGTGATCTTCGTAAGCGTTCCGGGCTCACCTACGATCAACTTGGGAAGAATGCGCATTATGCGACAAGTACAGTGCAGGCGGCCACCGCCGGAAATCGGTTTCCGACCCTCCGGGTGACGATGGCCATCGTCAAGGCGTGCGGCGGCGACACTCGTGAGTGGCGGGACTACTGGACGCAGATCCAGCGCGCGCTCGACCGCGGCGCTCCAGATGGTCTCGAGCGCCCGATCACGCCGCCATGGGCGTCACCCGCGACGACTGCCATCCCGGTGCCCGTATCCACACCCGAAGGTTCCGCAGCCACCTCCGAGGTCAAGCCGCAACGCCGTGAAGCCGGGGACGGCTGGTTCACCGAGTCGTTCACCGCGCTGCTGAGACTCGACATCGAGCCGATCGAGGCAATGGAACGGCGGCTTATTGTCGCGACGACGGATGATCTCACCGAACTCGCGACATCCGTGAGCGTCCCCCGGCACCCGGATGACGTCAGCGGCGGACACGGCCTGGACTCGGAACTCCTGTACGGCGGTTCACTGGAACTACGCGAGCAGCCATACGAAAGCTACTTCAGGAACGTGATAGTCCTGCCACGGCCATTGCGTCAAGGCGAACGGCACGAATACGCGCTGCGCCTCCGGATTCCGCCCGGACAGCCCATGGCACCGCACTATGTGTATGTCCCATTCCACCCTAGCGATCATTTTGACCTGCGGATCCGCTTCCCTCTCCGTGATCCGCCGAGGGCTGTCTGGGTGCTTCGAGCGGTGCCGACGGCAGTGATCTATGAAGGCAAGCCCACTGCGGAAACGTTGGTCCCTGATCGCTTCGGCGAAGTTCATGTCAGCTTCCACGACCTGCAACTCGGTTTCGGCTACGGCCTGTGCTGGACCGAATTATCTGACTGAGTCGGTAACCCATCGTCGACCCGATGTCGACCGGATCCTGACCAGACCTCTGACCGGATGCGCGGTTTCACTAGCTGTGCCTGGCCCATCTCAGCCAGGCGCCTCCAGTGAAAGGAGCCGCGCAGATGCAGCCGCACATCATCCAGTTCCTGCTCCTGCTGCTGGGCATGCTGGTCTGAATGAGGGGGTGGGCAGCTCTCAGAGCTGCCAGCCGACCGCAACGTTGTGGTAATTCCCGGCCGGTGCATTGCCGCGTCGGCCGGGAATTACCGCCCAGGCAGATCTACCGACTGGGTTTACCGGCCCTGGTAGGTATACGCCGCCCAGGTATCCACGGCGTCCAGGTCGAGGGTGCGCATCTCTTCCGCCAATGCGGGATCAATACTGTCTGGCAGGACACGGTCCGGGTCGAGCATCCACAGCTGAGTGGCGCGCAGCGCTGCTGCGGGATCCTGGTGTCCGGAATTCAGTTGCTGGTGGAGCACTGCCATGAACACGGCCGTCGGAACATCCTTGACCGGCCAGCGGGTTCCAACCGCACCCACCGCTCCGAGCGCGAGGAACGTGGTGGCCAGTGTCAGCGCCTCGTCATGGGCGCGGCCGGTCAGGTCTGTGCCGCAGGCGGCCAGCACCATGAGGCCGCCGGGAATTTCGGTTGGCCTGCCGCGCGCCTGATGCAGCAGGTCTGTCATGGACAGGGATTCGTTGCGGTCGAGTCGAAGGCGGGAGCCGAGCGGGTGCGCGGCGGGTTCCGCGTGAGCGCCCACGTGCAGCAGCGATGCTCCAGGCGAACCTGGACCGGGCAGCAGCGTGCGTACGTTCTTGGAGTTTGCTTCTGGTCCCGCTAGGAGCAGCCCGTCAGGGTACAAGCGCCGGTGGATCCGGCTGATTGCCCTCGGTGCCCAGTACCCGCTGTTATCGACGGTGACGAGCGCCGGTTCCGCCTTCCAGGGCCGCGGGATCTGCCGCCGGGCGGTGACATACTGCCGGGCGGAGGCCGCATACCAGATGATCGCGTCCTGGCAGGCGTACCGGTGGGCGCCATACGGTCCGGCCCGCCGCGCCGCGTGCCACGGCACGAGTCCGAGTTTCCCGACCGGGACGAGCACCACGCGAGCCGGGTGGCCCTGTGCCCCGGGCACTGCGGCCAGCAACGTATCCATGCCTGCGGTCCACGCCCAGTCGCACATATCGGCTAGGGCACCCCGCCACCGGCGACGGGCCGGGATTGCCGCCGTCTCATCCCCGGCCCGCTCCGCCTGGAGCCATTCCCGCTGGGCATCGGCGAATGTAGCGACTCGGGAGTGCGGACCCATCTCGAGCTTGGGAAGCGGGATGCTGTGCACCCGCCCGTCGGCGCCGACCAGCACACCAAGGCCTTGAACGTCCTTCTGCCCTGGCAACAGATAGGCAAGAGCGTCCACGCTGGCCACGCGAAGCGCGTCGACGATCTCCCCAACGCCCGGGGGCGTGAGCAGGCTCCGCTCCATCTCCGTATCTTCGATCGCCGCCATGACGCGTTGCCGCAGGTCGCTCGGCAGTCGCGCTTGCGCGAGACCGGCCAGCGAGTCGGCCAGTTCCTCCGGGTCCGCGGCGCCATCCCACGGCACTGGGCCGCTCCCGTCGGCCATCTCCCACTCCGCGGCCAGGTCTGGTCGGCCGACCTCGCGAAGCAGTGCCGGCACGGTCGCCTCGGTGGTCGCGGCATGTAGGACCATGCCCCGGCCCATCTCGAGCGCTTCGACCGCCGCTTCGGCCATGTCGGCATCCAGGCACCAGCGTGCGATGACGGATGCCTTGTCTCCTGCGCTTAGCGCCGCGTCGAAGGCGCGGTCGGCGGTGCTCTGGAGCAGAACGTCCCTTACGTAATCACGCAAGGCTTCAAGCCCTGATTCGGAAGCGCTCCGGCGATCCCTCAGGTTCGGGTCATCCCGGCAGCGGTAGGCCATGGCCAGTTGATAGGAGATGACGGCTGAAGTGAGGCCCGGTGGCCCGGCAACTGCTTCCCGGCGCGCGTCCTTCAGCCGGGTGATGCCGTTGCTGAGATCCGCCCGGTTTCCCGTCAGCTTATACCGTACGCATAGCGCCGAGCCGAGCGCGCTGAGCGCCGTCGGGACGTTGGGCCACCACTGTCGTTCCGGTGGCGCGGCCCGGGCCGCGCCCAGGGCATCCGCGTACATAGCGAGGCCCGCGTTGAATAGCTTCAGGTCCCGGCGCGCGCACCCCTGCATCACTTTGGCGTTCCCCCTCATGACAAGGGCGAACGGAAAGTCGTCCCGGTCGGGATGGACATCGGGTATATCGAATACGAAGTGTGCGAGATCGGCGGCCGCGGCGAGAAATGTCCTATCGATGTTTTCCGTGCGAACCGCTGCGCTAAGCGTGCTGCCAACAGCGCGCACCTGGCCTCTTGCATGCTCGACGAGATCAGACAAGTGGCGATCGGACAGCGGCGCGGCTACTTCGTCAAGTCTCCGGGTGGCCTCCTCCACGAGCTGGAGCACTTCATGCCGGTCCAGATTCCCCAGACGTCGCCGGAGGGGGGCGATGGCGAGATGGCATTCGAGGCCGATCGCCCGCTCGGTCGTCGAAGTCCCGGCCGCCTGCATGGCCTGGAGTGCCGCGCGAGCGTAGTGATCGGACGCGTCAAGGAACTCCAGCCCTCCTTGGACGTAAAAACGGTTGCCGAGCAGGGCGGAGATGGCGCTGAGAATGCTGCCTCGCAGCCAGTGTTCCTCCGGTACCAGCCCTGCGGCGTACCTGAGCTGGTCTATCGCGGCATCGAACCGCTGAGCGTCGCCGCCCAATGCCGCAGCGGCCCCATCCACCATGCCGAGCAGGTAGTGGTTCATCGCCTTGTTTGTGTCGTCCGCCGCAGGGTGCGAGATCGCATCCTGGAGCAGCGCGCGTATCCGGTCGAGATGCGTAGCGGAATGGTCGAACACACTGTGCTTGAGCAGTGCTTCGCCCAGCCGGGTAAGTACTTGGACGCGCGCCGGATGGTCGCTGGGGATCTGCCTCAAGGCGCGCTCCGCCAGTTCCGCCGCGGCGGTGCTGTCCGAGGGGGAAGCAGGTGTTCCAGGGTCGTGGGCCTCGACGGACACACCGAGCACGCCCAGCACGAGTGGGCGGAGCGGGTAATCCCGGTCCAGTTTCTCGGCAGCCACTGTGAGACCCTCAATCAGTTCGCGGTAGCCGCTCTGGTCACCGGACTGCTCGGCAAGGATCGCGCGTATCTGAGCGAGCTGGCCCTGTCGCATGCCGAGGTCGGGGTTCCCATCTGGGGTCAGTCTGATGGCCTCTTCCGTGCAGGCGATTGCCTGGATCAGATCTTCCTCGGCTGGACCGCCTTCGCGCTGATGGATCAGCGTCCAGCCCCGGAGTTCGAGGATCTCGTACGCGGTGACCGGGCTCGCCGAACCCAGTTCCGGTATCTGGTCTAGGTGCTCGAGCGCCCTCCTCGCGTCCGCAGGAGCGGGGCCGACGGTCGTCTGGGATGCGGCCATGAGCCGTTTGTGGGCCGCATAGTCATACCGTGAAACTGCCCGCCACAGGCCATCATCAAGTCCAGAGGTGACCAGTGCCAGAGCACAATAGTAGTGGCAGTGAGTGGCTATGGCCGGGTCGCAGCCGGGCGTATTGCCGATTGCCTCGAGCTCGGACAGCGCCAGGTCGCGGTCTTCGCCGGTGCCGCCGAGCACTGTTGATCTGAGCACTCTCATCAGCGCTGCCGCAAACCGGACGCGAAGTCGCAGCGGATCAGCGTCGGGCAGTCCGGGCTCGGCTTCGGACAGCAACCGAATCGCCTCATCTACGCGCCTGCGCAGGGCATTGCTCGTTCGGAGGGAGCCGGACAGCGTGCCGATCCGGACCGTAAGCGCGATCCCGTACCAGGCCGTTACCTCGGGGTGCCAGTGATCGTCCGCCGCGAGTATGGCCTGCAACTGGCCGAGGCGGGTGACTGCGGCGTACGCGTCGCCCTGAGCGCACACCGGGTCCATATCAGCCCGCAGGAGGTGGCTGACGCCCAGGGAATATAGCGCGGACTCCCGATCAGATGAGTCGTCAGGGAGCAGCGCGAGGGAACGCTCGGCATACTCGATCGCATCTGTCATATCGGTAATGTCGGAGTGCTGCTCACCCCTAGCGGTAAGCATCTCGGCGAGCGCGACGAGCAGTGATGGGTCGCTGTCATCGGTATCGCAAACCGGCCGGAGAACGGATATCGCCTCATCGCGGTCCACGTCGGTCTGGTCGAGGTCATATCGGTAGGCGAGCGCTCGGCCCAGGTCCGCGGCGACGGCTAGGTCCGGATCTCCTTCGGCGGCATACCGCAGCAACCGGATAGCGTCTTCGATGTCGTCGCGGACTCGCGGCTCGAGCTCGAAGCGCATGAGGAACAGGTAACCGAGTTCACCAGCGATCCTTCTGCTCTCGTACCCCGGCGCCATGTCAAACGCGCTGCCCATAGCCTCGATCGCACGACTGAGATCGTCCATCGCGTCGGCGAACGAAACGGCGTCATCGCCGATATTCTGGAAGAATCGCTCGGCCAGCTCGTCGGCGCGGGCAACGTGCTCACGGAAGTCATCTGGCTGAGCTTTCATATGCGGATTACCCCGGATCTCAGCATTTCAGCGAGTTTGCCTCACCGTGACCCAGGTGAGCGACGATAATGTCTGCCGCTGCCCGTCGGCGGGTGACGAAGTGTATTTCCCAGCCGCCATCCTGGCTGATCTCTCGCTCCATCGTGGTCCATATCCACGCGAAGCTGACCGCTGGATCGAGGCCGCCGCGGCCTGCCCCTAGCAGCGGGAAGACCAGCGACTTCAGGCGCGGGCGGAACAGCTCGCGTTCGGACCTGGCGATTGCGAACGTGTTGCGAACGGCTAGCGCGATCGCGGTCGGATCTATGTCGTAGTCGTTGGTGCCCAGCCTCGGCGAGACGATCGCGGCGTGATAGATCCTGCGGATGCCCTGCTGGCTCAGGACACCGGATGAGGTGGGGGCCACTGTACCGGCAGTGACCGGCAGGCCGGGTCGGCCGTTGTCTCGCATCCAGGCGTGCAGTTCATCCCTGACCGAATCGGTGACGATGGTGCCGTCCAGTGCGCGGTCCGCCGTGGCCCGCCTGATCGCGGCAGAGACCGACGCCTTGTACGGCTGCGGCATCTCCAGGTAGGTGTTGGTCGGGGCGACCACCACGTCCACGTCGCGTAGCAGCTCGACTGGCTCCACGTGCACAGTGACCGGGAACTTGATGTCCCCCGCAAGGTGCTCCAACGTCGTCTCGCCAGCCAGTTCCGACGGTTCCGCATCCGGATCTCGTCGGCCGGGCGCGGACTGGCAGAACTTGAGGATCTCCTCGGCGACCTGCTCGATCACCACCCGCTCGTGATATTTGCGGAATCGCTCGACGCTGACGCCGTAATCTTGCGCCGCCCGGCGACGACGATCTTGGGCGGGCCAGTCACGTGCGCCGCGATTCAGGCCGAAGGTGTGCGCCGCCGCCGAGGCGAGTGTCCCTTCGCCCAGGTTCTCGACGGCGCCCCTGAGCAATGTCTCCACGGCATGCGGCCCCCGCTCACCTGCGGGGAGGATAGCCGCGTGCTCTGCTGCAAGACGCAGCGCGGCGAGGTCGGTGTGCCGGATCCTGACCAGGCCACGTTCTCGGAGAAGCCTGAGATCGGCAACGATGTCTTCTAGCGATATGGGGTCCCGCGGTCTGGATGGGGGTCCCGGCTGCTCGGCCACAGCCCTTGAGCATGGCCCGGTTCGTCGGCCTTCGCAACTGCGAAAAGCGGACGGCTATTGGTATTTTCCACGATTTGCCATAAATCTCCGCACTATCCCGTTACCGCCCTCGTCTATGGTGCAATTCTCGGTATGGTTTTCAGCGGCGAAACCGGACCGGAAGGCTACGCGCCGGAAGGCCATGCGGTTCCAGAGGGCAAGGGGGTTTCGGAAGGTGAAGAGCGGGTTACGGACGAGCCGGACGACGGTGAGCCCGACGTGTTCGGAGAATTCCGAGCTTCGCTCACCAAGCTGGCCGGTGAGGTAGCCAGGGAACACGACCGTGCGGAAGCGAGAGAATCCGTCATTGATCGGCTGCACTCCGAGGTTGAGCGGCTCCGGGCCGGGGAGGTGCGTTCACTTCTACGGCCCGTAGTGACCGATCTGCGGCTGCTCCGGGACGATCTGGCTGCGCAAGCTCGCTCGGTGCCGGAGGGAATGACGAGGGGAGAGGTGGCAGCGCTCTTGGAATCGTACGCCGACAGCGTCGCGCTGATCCTCGAACGGTGTGGTGTCCTACCCGTTCGGCCGGTAGCGCAGGAGACGACGTTCGACCCGCGTGAGCAGCAGGTAGTCGGCGTGGTCGGCACTGACCAAGCTGATCTGGACGGGATCGTCGCCGATGTCGTGAGCGACGGGTATGCCGACGCCGACACCGGACGACCGATCGCGCCGGCCAAGGTGAAGGTATTCAAGGCGACGGCTGATCAGCTCGCCGGAGATGGGCCGCCGAACGGTCAGGACCTGTGACGAGCGATGGGGGAGACAGCGGGTTCTGGGAAGGTGCGCTAGCTCTAGAGGAGATCATGGCGCTCGGATACGAACACCTGGATCGGGCGGTGGGCCCGGACGGCCGCCTAGACGACATCGAGAACGCTGGCGCCGCGCTTACCGGTGCGTTGGAACGGATGCCGGCTGGGCATCCCGAGCGGCTTCGGATCACCGTACTGCTCGCTCTGCAGCAGGCGACGCACTATGCGTCGTTCCAGGGCACCGATAAGCACCGTGGCGCGGCCTTGTCGTACGCCACTGCCTGCCTAGCTTCTCCGGATACCGACGGCAGCACGGCCGATACCTGCCGTCTCATCATCGCCTGGATGACGCTGACCAGCCGGCTGACCCGCTCGCAGCGTGCGGTCATGCGAATAAGACCGGGTCTGGAGGCCGCCCGACATGATGGCGCGGCGGCCGCTACCCTGCTCGCCGAGCTCGGAACCTTCGAGATCACGCCCGAGGACGCCGAAATCGCGGTCTCTCACCTGCGCCAGATCTCCATCGCCGATCTGGCCGACGAACAGCTACGGGGCATGGTGCCCATGCTCTGGGGCCTGGCGCTGCTCGTCCTGGCTCGTGCCGGGCGGACCACCGGCGACATCGCCCGTGTGGCCGACGACCTACGGCTCGCGGCCAGCCAGACCGCTTCCCAGACGCCTGACCACGCGGAACTGCTCACGATACGTGCGGCGCTGCTGGCTACTCAGGCGGAGGGATCCGGCTGTTCAGACGAACGGAAATCATCCGCCGATGCCCTCCGCGATGCCGCTACCCTGCTGCCAGAGGGCCATCCAGCGCGGAGCGCCCTGCTCAGCGGCCTTGGGATGACGCTAAACCAGCGGGCTGCAGCCGCTGGGTCGGCGGACGACGCGGCTGCTGAGTCGGAGTGGATCGTGGAAACGCTGGAACGGCTGCCGCCAGATGCTCCCGACTATGAGCGCACGCTGGCGTCCGTAGCGACGCGCTTGCTCACGCTGCAGATATCGAATCGGAACGCGGTACCGGTCGACCGAGTCATCGCGCAGTTGGAGCAGGCACTGGAACGGCTGCCGCCGGACGGCCTGGCCAGACCTTTCGCCGAATTCATCTACTGGGGCGCGATCGGCATGCGGGCGGCTAAGGATCACCGGCCCGATATCGCCGACAGTGCCATCCAGCAGCTCATGCGGTGCGAGGCCGCCCTCCCAGCCGGGCATGTGTACCGTCCCTTCGCAGCCATGGGCGTGGCGTGCGGCCTCGCCGACCAGTACATCATGACCGGTGAATTGCGGCATATCGAGCGAGCCGGTGCATATCTACGGGAGGCCTTCAACCGGATCGAAGCGGAGGGAATGCCTCCCGGTACGGAACGGGCCTACGGCCACATGCTGCACCTGCGCGGTCTGCTCGGCCTGATGCTCATCCAGTACGAGCCCGCCACCCGTATTCCGGCGGAGACCGTCAATGACCTGGAACAAGCCGTTGAGCTGGTGGGGACCGGAGATCCGATGTATCCACGGATCATTGCCAACCTGGAGATGGCACGGGGCCTGAGGGGGATAAATACCGCTCGATCCGGCTCTGGCGTCCCCTTCGGGGACTCCGAACGCAGGCCTTTCGATCGGGCCCTCGTCATGGCGGAGAGCATGAGCCGGGAACATCCCGACTTTCCTGGAATCGCTGGAGGCGCTGCGGGGAGTCTTATACTTCGTGGCGTCGCCGAACGGGACATGTCCCTGATCGGTCGAGCCATTTCGCTGGCCGCCGAGGCATGCGCTGTTCCCGGTCTTAACTTCAGGGAGCGGCCGCGGCTGCTGAACGTGCTCGGCGCAGCTATGCTCACCCGCTATCACTTCACTCGCGCCCCGCGTGACCTCAGCAACGCCATCGACCGCCTTCAGGAGGCTCGGCGAGCTGTCGAGCAGGAAACCGGTAGCCCGCATGCGGGGGACGTTATGGAGTCTCTTGCCCGTGCCTACCGGTACCGGGCTGATGTCACCAGGCTTGCACCCAGTGACTCCGATGATCAGAGGCACCAGGCCAGGGAGCGCGCCGACACGGACCGGGCGGTGGATGTCGGCCTGCTCTCCCTGCGGGAACATGCCGGGGACGTTCTCCTCCAGGACAGCGACGAGAACGCGCTGGCTGTAGCACGGCGCAGCGCCAGCGACGCGGTGGAGATGGCTCGCTGGTTCCTGGATCGCGATCGGCCTGGGTCGGCCATCGCCGCGCTGGAACTGGGTCGGGCCATGGTGCTTCACGCCGCCACCACCGGTTCCGGGGTCGAGGAGGTGCTGCGGGACACGGGGCACGGCGACCTCGCCAGTGAGTGGGTCCACGAGGTATCGGCCGGGAACCCGGCCGGCGACTTGAGATATCGCATCATGACCGCCATCGAGGGATCGTCGGCCGAAGCTCGCCTGTTTTCCCCTCCGCCCCTGGCCGAGATCGCGGCGGCACTGACCGAGCGCGAGGCGGACGCTCTCGTCTACCTGCTGCCACGCGGAGATGACGGGACCGGCCTCGGGATCGTCGTCGAGCCAGACGGACAGGTGCGGCAGCTGGCGCTTCCTGATCTGTACGCCGGTGTCGGCAGCCCCGCCGGGGCAGCCCTCCGGGCACGGCAGGAGGCCGATGCCGCGGCCGCCGATAGGCACGGCGACCCGGCGCGGCTTGCCGCGGCCAGGAAGAACTGGCTGGAGGCTCTAGGGGAGCTTTGCGACTGGGCCTGGCCAGCTGCCATCGGGCCCGTGCTTGACGCCATCCCGGCCCGCCGGGGCGGCGGATCGGGGCGTCGCCTCGTGCTCGTCCCTGGCGGCGAACTCGGCCTGGTGGCCTGGCATGCGGCGCGTCGGCCCGACGGCGGCGGTTATCGGTACGCCTGCCAGGATGCCGTCTTCTCCTACGCACCCTCGGCACGCCAGTTCGCCGATCTGGCGGGGCGCCAACCCCGCCTGTGGGCCCGCGATCCCGTGCTAATCTCCGATTCCGCGGCTTCCCTTTATGCCACCACGACGGGTATCCGCTATCTCCATACTGAGCACTACGCCGCAGGGTCGGTGTTCGGATACGCGCACACTCGCCTGGCCCCGGGAGTTCCGGGGTCGGCCGCCGCCACTCCCGCAGATGTGCTCGACGCGCTGCCGCACTCGATGTACCCGGGAGCGTCGTTGCTGCACTTCGGCTGTCATGGGCGTGCACAGATACCCGTCATGACCTCGGGGCTGAGCCTGGGCCAGGGCGGAGCGATAGCGGTGCGAGATATCTTGCGGCAGGGCCGGAAACGGCAGGCGGGACAACAGTCGGCCGACTCTGGCGGGCTGGTCGTCCTCGCGTCCTGCCTCAGTGACGTGACGGAGGCCGACTTTGACGAAGCCCTCACCCTGGCGACAGCGTTCATCTCCGCCGGGGCAACCGGAGTGGTCGCGGCCCGGTGGACAGTGGCGGACGCCTACACCGCCCTGTTCATGACGATCTTCCATCGCTACCTGAACGGCGCGTATCCAGACCCGGCCCGAGCGCTTCGCGCCGCCCAGCTCTGGATGCTCAACCCCGGCCGGATCGTGCCGGACGGCCTGCCTACCGTACTGCGTGACGAGGCGCGAGGCTCTGTTCCAGCCGAGCCTGAGGCATGGGCGGGTTTCGCCTATCAGGGCCGGTGAACATCGAGTGACAGTGATGTCTGGTGACAGCTACCACGAACCGGCGAGGTGAGATGACTTTCGGAATCGATCTGGGCACGACTCATTCCTGTGTCGCGCATATCGATGACGCGGGCAAGCCGGTCATCATCAAGAGCGCCATCGGCGAGGACACGACTCCTTCGGCCGTGTATTTCGAGTCGAGGCAGAACGCGATCGTCGGCCGCGCGGCGAAGAACGAGGCCCTGCTTGCGCCAGACTTGGTCGCGCAGCTGGTGAAGCGCGATATGGGAACCAAGGCTGAGTACATGTTCCACGGCGAGCGCCACACGCCGGAGACCGTCTCCGCGCTCATCCTGCGCGAGCTGGCCCGAACGGCCGCTGAGCACACCGGCGAGAACGTGCATGACGTGGTTATCACGGTCCCCGCGTACTTCGGAGTGGCCGAGCGCGAAGCCACCCGGGCGGCCGGGCAGCTGGCCGGCCTGAATGTGCTCGACGTGCTGGCCGAGCCGGTCGCGGCCGCCATGCACTACCAGGCTGTGACAGGCGGGTCCGCGAGCGCGGAGCACATCTTGGTCTACGACCTCGGCGGCGGCACGTTCGACACTACGGTTATCAGCCTGGAAGGCGACGACATCGCAGTGCTGTGCACCGATGGTGATGATCGCCTCGGCGGCGCGGACTGGGATGACGTGATCGCCGGCTACCTGCTCAGCCAGCTGGAGGCCGCGCATCCGCACCTTCGTCCCCATGATGACCCGCAGTTCATGCAGGATTTGCTCATCTCCGCCGAACGCTTGAAGAAGGAGCTGAGCATGGTGCAGGCTCGTCGGCACATCATGCGGTTCGGCGGGTCGGTTACGCAGGTGGAGTTCACTAGGGAGCAGATGGAGGACCTGACCGCGGCGCTGCTCGAGCGCACGGTCGCCGTGACCGAACGGATGATCGCGACAGCGCGTGCCCGGGGCGTCGGGCATTTTGATGACGTCTTGCTGGTCGGCGGTATGACTCGGCTTCCGGCGGTCACCCGGATACTCAAAGAGCGGCTGGGCCTGGACGCGCGCCACCACGATCCCGATCTCGCGGTGGCCAAAGGCGCGGCCCTGTTCGCGCTGCTGCGCCAGGTCCGTCCGGACCGCGAGCAGCCCGGCAAGGCGGAGGACGTGGCGGCCAGGACCGGTCTGACGGTCCCCGAAGTGCAGCAGATCGCCGCCAAACGAGTGACCACCGTGGTTCCCCGCGGGTTCGGGACCCGAGGGATTGACGCCACGGACCCGCTCTCGGCAACTGATCCGGTGAACGCCCGGACCATCGTGCTCCACCTGCTGCCCGCGAACACGCAGTTGCCCGCCGACACGGGTCCGTACACGTTCTACACCGTCATCGACAATCAGCGAGCGGTGGGCGTCGAGGTGTGGGAACAAGCGGGCCCAGTGGAATCGCCGGACCTCAACGACAACCGGAAGATCGGTGAGGGGATGCTCAGGAACCTCCCGGCCCGGCTGCCCGTGCGGACTCCCATCGAAGTCACTTTCTTTATGTCCGAGACGGGACTGCTGACCGTCCATGCCACAGAACCCCGGTCAGGCACGGATCTGCGGTTCGACCTCCAGATCGGCAACCTCGATCAAGCCGGGATGGAACAGGCGCGCAAATCAGTCGACGGCTATGACGTGAGCGGGTGAGAGATGGCCGTAGAGGATGCCATGGTGGCCTTGCGGGAGCACTGGGATGACGTCATGTCGCGCCTCCCGGGTGCCAAGGGCGAGCAGTTCCGTGTCCTTGTCGAGAACATGGGCGGAGCGGATCAAGCCACTATCGTCACCGAGATTGCTGATTTCCTGGTCGAGAATCTGCCCCCCGAACATCCTGTCCGGCGCGCGCTGGCGGAAGGCTACCTTTTCCAGTCCACCGCGATCGACTGGACAGCCCTGGAGCTGGACCTGCGTGGCAAGGCGAAGGACGGTCCCAGCTCAATTGGCGGCTTGATCCTGCGAAGCGTCGTCGAACGGCTGCTCAGCGCGCCGGCACTGACTGAGGATGAGGTACGGCAGCGCGGTGGTGATCCTGCCGACCCTGGCCTCATTCGGCTGGACAGGGCGGATGGGTCCAGGCAATGGCCGCAATTCCAGTTCGCGGTAGGAGCAGGGCCGCTGCCTGTGGTGCAGGCGGTGAACCAGGTGCTCGGTGCGGCGGCGGATCCGGTCGGAGCGGCTGACTGGTGGCTGAGCAGGAACGGCTGGCTCAATGGCGAGCCCCATCAGCTGATAGGCAGGGTGCCCGACGATGTGCTCATGCGGGCCGCTCGCGCCATCAGGTCGGAGGTGTGACGTGCCCTTGACCCGGCCTCCTGCCCATTTCGACGGGACTCCGAACCGTAATGCGCTCGGCCGCGGTACCTGCCTCTGGCGGGTCCACACCCGCGCGTATCCCGCGCATGCTTTCAAGCCGGTGCCTTCCGACTTGCTGTTCGGCGGTGCGCGATTCGATTCGACCGATGCCGACCCCTATCCGTACTGGTACGCGGCGCTCGACGAGACAACGGCTGTGGCCGAGACTCTGCTGCGCGACCTGCATCCCGATGAGCGAGGGACTCGTGCGCTGACGCGCACTCACGTCGAGGATCGTAAGCTGTCCGGGCTGATCCTGACCCAGAACCTCAACCTGGTGAGCCTGCTCACCGGCCTGGACCTCGCGGCTGTCGCGCAGGATGCCTGGCTTGTCACCTCACCAGGGCACGACTACCCGCAGACCAGAGCATGGGCGCACTGGCTACGCGGTCATGCGCCGTGGGCGCACGGCCTCATCTGGTCTTCGCTGCGCAACCCTGGTCGGCCTGCGATCACCTTGTTCGGGGACCGCTGCGCCGCGGATTTCGGAGCGGACTACGAAAACAGCTTGCTCCATGAAGTCCCCGAACTTGCCGTCGACCTGGACGACAAAGCCGGTATCGAGTGGCTGAACGGGCTGCTGGAGCCTTACCGGGTCGCAGTCCCGGTTCCGTGAAGCTCTCATTGGCAGATGGACATAAAGTTCGCCGCGATTGCCGTACTGGCACGCAAAGCGCTGGCCCGGTCACGATCAGAGGCGAGCTCGCCGGGATGACTCCCTGGTCGTCCCGCGCCAAGCGACAGCCCTGTTCGCGCGCGAGGCGGGGGAGATCCTGTACCGGATGGCCGACACGCACCGCCGGACGTTCTCTACCCGAACACGTTCTCCATGGAACGAGGAGGACAGTGGCCGGATGACTTCGTCCTCGAACCACGGCAGGAAACCGTCGCCATCTGCATCCAGCACACCGTAGGTGGGGCTGACTACGGGGAGTTCGCCCGTGTGTAACCCGATCCAGTTCACCTAGATGACGACTACGCGCTCGCCGCGAACATCGGTCAGGTAGACAAGCATCAGCGGCCCTCGCTGGATGGTGCGCAGTCCTGGCGGATCGCCGGTGAATGCCGCGCCGTCGAGGAAGATCATCGATTCGCGGACGGTCAGTTCTTCGGCTAGCTGTCGGATCGCCTGCAGGGCATGGGCGCCAGCCCGTCGAGCAGGTCATCAGTGACAGGTTCCCAGTGCCAGTCAGCCACCCGCGACCTCGCGGTAGGCTGCCTGGACGATCTCGGCAGCTTCCCGGATGGCCCGCTCCCGGACCTCATCGTCGGGGTCGGCGAGTGCGCGCTCGGCGGCGCGCAGTCTCGCGGCTACTGAGGGGCGACGTTCGATGGCGACCGTGGCGCCCCAGCGCTGGTAGAAGTGCCGGATAGGGAAGACGCTGTCTTCGTCTCCGGCCTGGCTGAAGGCATCCTGGATGTCCTGGAAGAACTCAGGGAGTCGGGAGGGCGCGACGTCGCCACCGCCTGGCGCAGGGCGTCGAGCCTCAGGGCTGGTATGGGGACCAGTGGCTCGTCGCTCTGCGGGTGTTCGGCCGTCATCCGCGACGCCTCCTCTCGCATCCAGCAACAGGATAACCGCGCCTGACCTCACCTGGCCTCGCGGCGGGGACGCTACCCGCCGCTTCAAGCCGCACCACCAGGGACGAGGCCCGGCCGTGGGACATTTGTGGGACAGCCCCCTGCCAAGCCCGACACAACCTGGCCCCGCCGCAGGTCAAAGCCCCCTTTCCCACCCAAACGGGAGCGGGCCGTAAAACTGTCGGCTCGCAACGGAGGCATACGCATGAGATCATCCCGATGCGCTGGTTGGCGATCTCTTCCTGGCGATGAACGCTTCTAACGCAAATGCGGAGGAGGAGCCCAGGCGTCACCGATTGCGCGGCACACGAGTCGGGAGAGTAACAGACTGCGAATCGGCGTGGCGAATACCGATGTCGGCCGGATGGCAGGACCCGGCGCAGATCATCGTTACCGGGCGTTGCTGGTGTGGCATCTGACTTGATAGCGGTTCGGGCGGAGAGCAGTGGCCATGGCGGCGAGCCGCGCGGGGAGGTGCTGGATTACCGGGCCGAGTCCCGCCGACGAGCGGTGTGAGCAGCGCCCGCCTGATCTGTGCGTGGTCCTGTGCCGTCACCGCGAGCCGGATGACCTCGCCCACCACGCCTGTCCCGCCGCCGGCGGCCGGTCATGGCCAGTAACGGCAGGCTTCAGTGCTACTGCAGCCAGTGATGCCGTTGGCTGCGGCTGCTACCAGGTCGGCGAAGGGCCTGGACAGGAAGTCGGCATAGGAGGGACTGTCGGTCGCACCGCCAGTCTGATATCCGCCTGTCAGCCCGATAATCGTCCCGGTACCTGTCTTCGCGCTGAACGGATCGAACCATGGCCCGCCGCTGGTGCCATCCCCGAAGCCGGGCGTGCTCGCCCGCAGTACCGTGAAGCCGCGACCGACCCGGACCGCCTCCGCACGGGTCACGCTGATCCGCGCCTTGAGGCTGCCCAGCGGTATGCCGACAATCTGGACGGGCGCGGTCTGGCCAGGTGCAAGGGAGAAGCTGGAGTTCCAGGAGTCCTGTCCGGTGTAGGCGCTGATATCGCGGCCCGCTCGTGGATTAAGGACGACGACTGCGTAGTCCAGTCTCGGGTCGAACGTCTTGATCCAGCCCTGGGCGAGGTAGACGGCGCGTACGGACCATCTGCCGTACGGGAACTGATTGTCGTGCCACATAGGCGCGAACATCCAGCCGGCGGTCGAGTACTTGACGCCAGACAATGTTCCGGTGAAGCAGTGCGCCGCAGTGACGATGATGCTGGACGCGATAACGGCGGCTGTGCAGCTGAACTTGAGAGTAAGAACGCTGACGAAGAACTTGCCGACGGTCTTGTATCCGTTGAAGTCGCCGGCTACGACGGACTGGCTCGCCGCAGGGCTGCTACTGGCGGCCGAGGTCGGCGCGACCGGGAGATGGCTAGTGCCGCTGACCCCAGGTGCCGGGTGCGCGGCGCTGCCGCACGCGCTCAGCGCTGCCGCCAGCAGGCCAGCTGCCAGTAGCTTTTTCACCCACAGGGCCTTTCAGTCAGTCCACCGGACAGCGAACCAGGCAATAATTTCCAACCGGCCATACGCGTGCACCGCGAAACAGCCACAGCATAACGTCCGCGGCGCTCCCCGGTCATGGCCTTTCACCGCGTCAGCATCCGCGCTGCCCCGCGATGTCGGCGGCAAGCCAGCACCACGCAGAACATCCCCGTCTGCACCCGTAGCCAGTTACTTGATCTTGACCCTCAAGCCGCGTGTAACGGTCCGCGTGCGTTGGCCGCGTCTTTTGGCGTGGTGTATGAAATGACCACGGAGATCACCCGCCCGAAAGGAATTTCCGTGCATCCCACGCTCACCGTACCGGCCCGCTTCCTCGCTCTTTCGACCGAACGGCATCGGTTCCTCCCCCCAGTCCCGCTCAACGCCACCAGCACAATCGCCGTCCTGACCATCACGCCAATCCTCGCCGCGTTTATCGCCTGGGCGATGTGAGATGACCAGCACTCGTACGGTCTTGCCGCTCCTAGAGAGCTCCTCCGAGTTGCCTGAGGCGATGCTGGCTACTGTCGCAACGGTCCAGGCCGAGCCATAGGAGATCTCTACCAGCAATGCTTCACCCAGCTAAGCCGGTCCCACGAGCCGCTGCTTAGCCTCCGCTGTTCATCGCTAATGGTCAGCTGAGTGGCACGGCGGCCTTCGTGTGGCTGTGAGCTGGGATTTCGCGTGGCGGCGCGGATGGGTTCGCGTGCACCTTTTGGGTGCAGGGGAGCAACGGGTGATCTCAGAAACAGCGCACTGGCAGCTCACCAGCAAGCCGCACGCGGCCTGACGCTAGCCGAGCGGGGGGATGACTGGCAGGCCGGGCCCGGCCACTTGCAGGTTGCTGCCGTCGTTGCGGCCGGCCAGCCAGGCCAGCAATGCCGCCGGCGGGCCGGTCACTTCGGTTGGCGGGCTGGTTTCGATGTGCAGCGTGCTGGGACTGGTGAGCGTCATTGGCGGCGCATCGGAGCGATCGTTCATGAACGTGGTCACGCCGGTCAGCTCGGTGCTGACAAACTCATCAGGCCAGCTGGCGGGCGGATAGCCGACGGCCAGGTCCACGTGATGGTATTCCAGTTCCCGCCGCAGGCTCGGGACGACACCACGCACTGGCCGGCGGCCCGGGCCGAGCCATATGCCAGGGGCGTCCCAAAGCTGGGCCGGGTGCTCGCGGATCGCGGTCAGGCAGTCCTGGACGGCGCGGTCAAGGTCAGCGCGGATCACCGGCGCGGGGCGCCGGGCACCGGTGTCGATGGCCTCCGCGCGGGCCTGCTCGGAGGGGTATTGCCGCCCGACCTGCCCGGCCCGGGCGGCTCGCAACAGGCCAGTGCGCGAATCGGCGGCCTGAGCCACGTGGGTCAGCAGGTGTGCGCGCGTCCACCCCGGCAGTGCCGAAGCCTGGCGCACTTCGAGGTCGGTCAGCGCCAAAGCGGAATCCAGGAAGCGGGCCGCGCTTTCCGCCAGGGCCGCCCACTCAGCCGGATCCATCCCGTTCACCTATCTCTGCCGGGCCAGGCGAGCATGCGTGCTGAGCTCGCGGGGAGCCTCCTCGGCCATGTGATGACCGTAGTCGATGGCCTGGCCGCCTACGTCGCCGGCCCACCAGCGCCAGATCGCCAATGGGTCGCCGTGGAGGTCTTCCAGGTCATCTTCCGCGGCCCGCAAAACAGCACCAGGCAGGTGATCCGCCGCCCGGCCGCCTGGCCGGCATCGTCGTGCTCGCGGTCGATGCCCAGGCCCGCGCGGTACTCCTCGATCATGGCATGCACCGTGCCGGGGTTATGGATGGCCCGCTGGTCGCGGCGACTGTGTCCTAGGTGCGGTCGATTCCAGTGCCATGGGAGGGATTCGCCGGCCCGTTCCACTAGCCAGGCAACGTCAGGCCTGGCTGTAGCACTCTGAAATTGACACGGCCATTAGGCCTCCTAACGGCGGATGATATCGAGCGTGCTCGCCGAGCAGTTTCAGATTTTCAGGCTACGGACTCGCGCTGGTGGAGGACCGGCGCCCACCGCGCTCCCGGGCCGTCCCCCGATGTGCCGCCGGGTGGTCGGTCGGCACCGCGAACTGAGGCCGAAGTAAACGGGGAAGCTCCTCACAGAGAGCAACCCTAGGCCGTTATGCTCCGCGCAAAGAGCCGCCCTTATGGTCAGCTCCTGCATCTGCAACCGCAGTGCAGCAGGCAACCAGAACGAACGTACTGGCGCCGGGGCAGCCGTCCGGCCAGGCGGTAACGGCATAAAAGACTTGCGGGCTTTCCCATGCCAGCGCCGGGAAGCCTATCGCGGTGGCCAGCGGACGGGGCTGGTATTCCCCGCGGATGAAAGGAGGCGGGCGATGCGCGGTGTGCCTGTCGGGCGGCTTCACTCGCAGGCGGCCAGCCCGGCCGGGGCCTCGCCGGCCCGGCGGGATGTGCCAGCCCCCGGGCGGGTCATGGGCAGGCACGCTGCCTGGCCGCTTAGCTCCTGGGCGGACGGATCGGGGGCGAAGGGGCGGTTGACCGGACCGCTTTCAGGCCAGCGGCCGCATGAGTCTGGTCAGGGGCTGGCCTGTTGGAGAGCCGCGTGGAGCTGGCTGCGCGAGGTTATTCCGAGCTTGGGGAAGATCTGGCGTAGGTGGGCGCCGACGGTCCGGTGTGAGATGTAGAGCTGCTGTCCGATTTCCCGGTTCGACAGGCCTCCGGCGGCTAGGCGGGCGATCTGGAGTTCCTGCGGTGTGAGCTGGTCCCATGCGTCAGGAGTACGGCGTCTGCTTGCCTCTCCAGCCGCGTGCAGCTCCCGGCGCGCCTGCTCGGCCAGGTGGGCAAGACCCAGTGCGTCAAAGCTGTCTCGAGCCGCCCGCAGCGGCGCACGCGATTCGGCGACTCGTCGCTGGCGGCGCAGCCAGCCGCCATACCGCAGGAGCATCCGGCTTCGGTAGCCTGGCCAGCCGGTGAGTTCGTGGCTGAGCGCCGTCTGGTAGAGGGCTTCGGCGTTCTGGTTGCCGGCCAGCAGCGGTCGCGCGTACGCGGCCTGCGCGCGCAGCAGCGATCCCGATGTCGTCGCCGCGAGTGATTCCAGCTGGGTAAGGTACGCCTCGGCGTCGGCCTTGTGCCCGATGTGAACCGCCGCCTCGACCAAGTCCGCAAGTCCCCAGGTACCGGAGAACGGATGGTAGGCCGGGTCGGCCGGGTCAAGGCTCCGCCGTAGCTGCTCGAAGCCTTCCACGTAGCGCTGCTGGGCCATGGCGGCACGTCCGCGGGCGAACTGAGCCAGCGCCAGCAGCGGATTCCTTCCCGAGGGCAGCAGCTCCGCTTCGGCCTGCCGCACCATCGTCTCCGCCATCTCGAGGTTGCCCTGCTCGGCGGCCACTGTCGCGTGCGCGAGCTGCGCCGTTATCGCCCACCGCGGCTGGCTGGTTTCCCTGGCCAGCCGGGCAGCTTCCTCGGCTGCTGATACGGCCAGGTGCTTACGGGCCAGATGTACGCCCGTCCAGGCCTGGGAGACTAGCGTCTGGGCAAGCAGCCCGAGCTTACCGTGCGAGCGCAAGCCGTCCGCCGCGGCATCGAGGAACACCAGCGCCCGGTCCCAGGCCCACACTGCCATGGCCGCGGTGCCGAGCAGCAGCATCCCCTCTGGGTCTGCTGAGTCTGGCACCAGGCGGGATATCTGCTCGTTCACCAGGGTGCCCTGCGCCACGGGATCCGCCAGCGCGAGAATGCCAAGCAGGGCCGGCTCGTCCCTCGCCAGTGGCATGCGCTCAGCCGCCGCCACCACCATGACGCGGGTCTGCGGGCTGGGGTTGCCCCAGTAGCAGTGCAGGCTGATGGCGAGCAATGAACGAACGGCGAGGCCTGCGTGCCCTATGGTCCGCATTTGCTCGGCCTGCTCGACGATCGACTCGATCTTCGCCGCCCCGGACCAGCCGGCTTCCCCGTAGTTCTCGCGAATCAGCGACACGCGCATCCGGTCCGCAGGGACCATGGCAAGCGGCTCGGCCGCCTCCAAGAGCAGCCTGCCGAGCCTGTAACGGCCGGAATCAAAGGCCATCTCGGCGGCGCGCAACAATCGTTTGCCCCGGCTTACCGGGTTCTCGCTGAGTTCCGCGGCGCTGGTCAGCGCGTCGATTGCCACTCCGGCTGCGCCGCGGCGCCCGGCACGCACTGCGGCGTCCTCCAGCGCCGCGGCTATCTGCTCGTCCGGTGCCAGCGCGGCTGCCGCCACGTGCCATACCTGGCGGTCACGCTGGCCGGCCAGAACCTCGGCCAGCGCGGCGTGTGCGGCCCGGCGTTGTGGCAGGCTCGCGGCCTGATAGATCGCCGAACGCACCAGCGGATGACGGAACACCAGCCTGGTCCCGTTGATCTCGATCAGCCGGGCCGCGACGGCCGCCTCCAGCATGTCGGCCGTCACCCGCTCACCTGCCAGGGTGGATGCGGCTGCCAGCACCTCCGCCAGTACGCCGTCTTCGTCGGCGGCCGCCGTGAGCAGCAGCGACCGGGTAGCAGCAGGCAGCCCGGACCCCTGCGCCGCGAACGCCTGTTCCAGGCGGGCGGTGAGCGGCAGCCGCCGGGCCAGCGCCGCGGCCGGGTCGGCCCGCACGGCATCCGGCAGCTCGGAGAGCGCGAGCGGGTTGCCCGCCGCCTCCTCGATCAGCCACTCACGATGGGCGGGATCAAGGTCAGCCGCCCGGACAGCGAGGAGTTCCCCGGCGGCGGCGGTGGTGAGTCCGGTCAGCCGCAATTCGGGCAGCCCCGCCTCATCGAACGGGCTCGCGAGTCCATCCCGCACCGCGACCAGCAACAAGGCCGGCTCAGCTGCCAGCCTGCGCGCAACGAATGTCAGCACGGCACAGGTGGGCTGGTCAAGCCACTGCGCGTCGTCGGCGGCCATCAGCACCGGCGAACCGCCGGCCGCCTCGCCGATAAGCTCCAGCGCCGCCAGGCCGATCAGGAAGATCTCCGGAGCGGCCGCCTCAGCCATGCCGAATGAGGCCAGCAGCGCGCCCCGCTGCCGACTGGGCAGCCGCCCGGCCAGATCAAGGACCGGCCGCAAGAGCTGGTGCAGGCCCGCAAACGGAAGCCGGGCTTCCGACTGAACCCCGACCGCAGACAGCAGCCGGAATCCGTGCTCTGCAGCCCGCGCGGCCGCGGCCGTCAGTAAGGCTGACTTCCCGATCCCCGCTTCGCCCCGGATGACGAGCGCGCCACCCGCCGCATTACCGGCCCGGTCGATCAGCTCAGTGAGCAAACTCGATTCGCGCTCGCGCCCATACAACCGGTGCGCTCCAGCGCTGCCGACCGCGAGAACGTCCCGCAAATGCGGATCCGGTGCCGGTTGATCAGCCATCGTATGGAACCCCTCCACGGGAAGGCTAACACGCCGGCATGGCCGCAAATGGTCAGTTGACCGATGCCCGCGCCAGGGCCATGCGGCAAAGCTGGCATCAGCCGCTGCCGCACCGCAGCAGCGCACGAAAGGAAAGGATCGGCGATGTCCGACCACACACGTGAAGTCGCACTGGCCAAGGGAGCTCTGCCAATCGTTGGACACGGCATATCGCTGCTACGGAACGCTCGGAGATTCCTTTCGTCTCTGCCGGAGCAAGGGGACGTGGTTGAGCTCCGTCTTGGTCCGTCACGAGCGTACGTAGTCTGCAATGCGGAGCTCACCCATCAAGTACTCGTCAACGATCGGATCTTCGAAAAAGGCGGTCCGATCGTTGAACGCCTGCGGGAGTTCATCGGCGACAGTGTCTCCACAAGCCTGCGGCCCGAGCATCGCCGATTGCGTCGGCTCATACAGCCGGCATTCAGCAGCAATCGGCTGGCCGACTACATGAAGACGATGCGTGACGAGACTGTTGGTGTCATCGAACAGTGGCAGGACGGAGAGGTGCTCGACGTTTACGCTGGCATGCAGGCCATCACAGCTCGCATTGCCGCGCGGACGATGTTCGCTGCCCCGGCGTCCAGCGCGCTCATCGAGCAGGCGCATGCTGCCCTGAACGAGATCGTGAAGGGCGCGGGCCGACGAATGCTGATACCGCCACCGTTCGATTGGATTCCGACCCGCGGCAAGCGCCGATACGACCAAGCCTGCCGTAGCATCAGGGGCGCGTCAAAGTCGTGGGGTGCGTTTTAGCCTGGTGAGAGTTCTGTGAGATCGAGCAGGTTGAGTGTGCGACGGGGGTTTTGGTGGTTGGCGCGGGTTTCGGCGGCGAACTCGGTGACTCCGTGTAGCCGGAACAGGCTG
>JAFARZ010000043.1 GCA_019245115.1 Streptosporangiaceae bacterium
AACCTGGGGCTGACCTGCGACCCGGTCGGCGGGCTGGTGCAGGTGCCGTGTATCGAGCGGAACGCGGTCGCCTCCATCACCGCGATCAACGCGGCCCGCATCGCGCTGCGCGGCGACGGCCGCCACTTCGTCTCCCTCGACAAGGCCATCAACACGATGCGCGCCACCGGGCGCGACATGCTGGACAAATACAAGGAGACTTCGCGGGGCGGGCTAGCCGTCAACGTCATAGAGTGCTAGCCCCGGGCTCAGGCCGGCTCGTCGGCCTCCTGGTCCCGCCCGGAACGGGCATCGTCGAGGCGCTGCGCGGCGATCTCCGCGAAATCGTGATCGATCTCAGCGACGCAAGGAAAACGCCCCGACTCCACCGCAGCCACTGAGGCCGAGGCGAGACCGCCGAAGGGCTCCCAGACCACGTCGCCAGGATCCGTCACGGCACTGAGAATGCGGTGCATGAACCGCAGCGGCTTCTGGTTGAGATGCGCGGAAGACAGGCTGCTGGGATTGTAAACCCTGGGTGCAGCTCGTTTCATTGTGCCTTTTATCCGCTCTACGCCGTGCAGCGGCGCCAGCTGCCAGACATTGGTGACCCCGTGGGTGTGTCGCCAGTTGTGTCGCAGGGCGTCCCAATCCTTGGCGGTGACCGGCGCTTGGCCGTCAAGAGAGTAATAAGGCCAGCCAGATTCGGCGCCATGCTCGTTGGCGTACGCAGCCAGGCGCTCGATCATCTCACCTGGCGGCCAGTACCACAGCCAGTCCCGGGTGAGGTATTTACGCGTCGCCGCGTTCCGCACTCCGCATGCTTCGTTGGCCCGGTTGAGACAGAGCCCGGAACGCTGCCACTCATGGCGCAGCCATTGTTGGACGGGCATGAGCCCGTCAACGCCTCGGACTTCGAATCGACGCTGGTAGAAGGCGCATACCTCGCTTACGACCGGAAAGCGGCGGATCGTCTTCCCGTTGACGTTGCCGGCAATATGAGCGACTCCCTTGTCCCAGGTGATGACCTGGATGTAGTCCCAGCCGCTCGCAACCAGCAACGGATGGACCGTTGCCCAGCCCACTTCGGTGTTCCAGAACCATAGGGTGGTGGCCGGCGTCGCGTACCGGCTCCAGGCCTCCACATGCGGCCGGTACCAGTCAAGCAGCCCGCCAACCCCGGTCGTATCCCCGTGGAACCCGCGGACACCGTATGCACCGTCGCTGATCACCACGACCGGCGCGGGCCAGCTGCCATAGGCGGCTAGCGCATCGCCACGGTGCAGTAGGTAAGCAGGCTTATCCACGTTGTCTCCCAGACGCGACGTCACGAGCTTCGCCCGGGTTCACATCGACCCGTCGTCGTCGCCGGCGACCTCGCTGTCACTGCCACCGGGGAAATCGGCATCCTTGCGCGGGCGGCCGGGGCGGCGCACCGGTGACAGCTTGGCCGGGAGTCGCCCGGCTTCGTCAAGGCCGCGGCGCAGCACCATCTCGATCTGCGCGTTGGTGCTGCGCAGTTCGTCCGCGGCCCATTTCGCGAGCGCGTCGTAAACGGCCGGATCGAGCCGGAGCAGGATCGGCTTGCGTTCAGCCATAAAGCCCTCACGGCCATCAGCCCCCCGGCCGGCGTCACGAGTAGAGCGTCCCGGTGTTGACGATGGGCTGGGTGGCGTGCTCGCTGCACAAGACGACCATCATGTTGCTGACCATGGCCGCCCTCCGCTCGTCATCCAGGTCCACCACGCCGTCGGCGGACAGCCGCTCCAGGGCGGTCTCCACCATGCCGACCGCGCCCTCCACGATCCGCTGGCGCGCCGCCACCACCGCGCTGGCCTGCTGGCGGCGCAGCATCACGGTCGCGATCTCCGGCGCGTAGGACAGCCGGGTGAGGCGGGCCTCCATGATCAGCACGCCGGCCGGCCGGACCCGCTCGGCGATCTCGGCGGCCAGGCCGGCCGTGATCTCGTCGGCGTTCTCCCGCAGCGACAGCTTGTCGCTGCCGACGGCGTCATAGGGATAGCTCCCGGCCACGTGGCGCACGGCGGTCTCGGCCTGGATGGCCACGAAGCTGGCGTAGCTGTCGACGCCGAACATCGCCTTCCCGGTGTCGGCGACCTGCCAGACGACCACGGCCGCGATCTCGATCGGGTTCCCGTCGGCGTCGTTCACCTTGGCCACGCCGGTTTCGTGGTTGCGGATCCGGGTCGAGATCTTCCGCCGCTTGGTCACCGGGCTCACCCACTGCAGGCCCTGCGCCCGGACCGTGCCGGTGTACCGGCCGAGCAACTGGATCACCCGGGCCTCGCCGGGCGCGATCGCAATCAGCCCCCCGAAGGCGCCCCCGGCGATGACGACCAGCAC
>JAFARZ010000083.1 GCA_019245115.1 Streptosporangiaceae bacterium
CTGCTGGTCGGCGGCGCGGACGGCTTGCACGGCCTCGTTAATGCGGGTGACGGTGTCGTTGGTGGCCGCGAGCATGACCAGCCCGGCCGCGCGGGTGTGCGCATCCGGGGCACCCGCAGCGGCCCGCAACCAGCTGGCCACCATCTCCGCGACCCCCGCGTCGCTGGAGGAGGTGGCCACCACCTGACCGAGCCGGTCATAGGTACTCAAAGCCTCGAGGTGGCGGCCGTCGCGGTGAGCGGCCAGCGCACCACGTTCGTCTTCGTTGCGTTGGCGGCGGTTTTCGGTCAATCGTGGCCCGTCGAGCACGGCGTGGATGTAGCCGGCCATCGATCCGCACCCCGGCGTGGACAACTGTTTCGGGTCCTGGATTTCCACGATCTTGGACACGCCCGCGCGGACGGCTTCGGCATACAGCGCCGCCCGGTCCCGGTCATCAGTCAAATTGGCCTCGTCCAGGACCAGCACATCGACTCCGGTCAGGCCGGGGCCGGTCTGGATGCGCCGCAGCCACTGCGCGCACGTGCGCGCCTCAATCCCCGACTCCGCAGCCAACCCTTGGGCGGCCACCGCGGCGGTCGCCGCGCCGGCCACCACCAGGCCCTGGGCCTCCCACGCCACCCGCGCAGCACGCATCACCGTGGTCTTCCCCGTCCCGGCCGGCCCCTCCAAGGATTCGATCGCCCGACCCCCAGTGCAGATCGCCGCCAGCACCTGGCGCTGCTCAGCGGACAAGGCATAGCCCTGGGCGGCCTCGGTCACCTCGATAGCCATCACCAGCGTGTCCGCCGCGACCACCGCCCGGGCCTGATCCGGATGGGAGGCGGCGACCAGGTTCAGGATCGCCTGCTCCGCAGCGGGAATGTCGGCGGTGGTGTACAGCCGCCCGCCGGTCATCTCGTGCGATCCGGCCAGCTGAGCGTGCTCGCCCATGCTGGCCGTCGGCGCACCCTGCTCGGGCAGCGCCACGAACGCCGGGTGAGCCAACACCAGCTCGGTCAGCGCTTCCACCTCCGCCGCCGACGCCCCATACGGCAGCGCATCGGCGGTCGCGGTGATCACATCCAGATGGGAAAACCGGCGGGTGTGGGCCGTCAACCCGTGCTCGGGGTCGGTCAACCGAGCGACGACGTCATCCAGGGTGATGCCGTGGCGGGCCAGCATCGTTTCGTTCGCTCGCGCGGTGGCCTCGTTCGCCCGCCCGGGGTGTCCAGCCTGATACTCGGCGAGCACCGCGGGCATCCAGTCACCCGGGTCATACCCCGCCGAGATTGCCTGGGCCCGCCAGTAGTCCCGCAATGTCCCATCCGCCGCGGCGGTGGTCTCCGACTTGCTCGACCGCGATTCCCGGGTCAGTACCCGGGCGTCCTTGGCCGAGGTCGTGGTGTTGCTGTACCCCAGCGCGTCCAACACTTCACTGACCTGCTGGTGTCGCTTGCTGAACAGGTCCAGTACCGGTTGGGGGATGTGGTCGACTTCCCACAACCCGGTCGTCTCCGACCGGGCGAAACCGATCCCTAGCTCGCGGTGCAGCTTGGCGCGGACCTGGGCCTGGGTGACCTTGTCAATCGCTGGGGCGTGGCGCATCAACTCCCGCCCCCCCGCACCGATCGTCAACCACGTTCCATCCGGGGCCTGGGCCAAGTTGGCGACCGTGATGTGCACGTGCCAGTGGGGGTCGCCGATCGGGAACTCCCCCACCGGGCGGGCGGCGCGGTGGGTCATCACCCAGCCCGACATCCCACTGGAGCGTTCCTGGCGGGCGGAGCGCCCGTCGCCGTGATGGCCCCGTTTGACGTACGAGGTGCGGGCCTCGGTCCAGGCCATCGTGCGCTCGGCCGCCTGGGTGTAGAGGCCTTCAATGCGCTCGGTCAGCTCGTCGGGGGCCATCGCTAGCAGCACCGACAGGCTCTTGGGCAGGGTGATGCCGATGTCGTAGGCGGCGATCCCGACGCGCTCGCGCCGGACCACCCTCTCCACCTGGGGGGTGCCATCCGGGCCCAACACCGGCTTGCCCTGCTCGTCGAGCATCGCCCGCGGCTGGTAGAGATTGCCCAGCGCCTGGGCCACCGCGTCCCTACCCCAGACCGCGTCCGGGTCCAGCCCGGCCGCTTCGGCCAACGCGGTGGTCTCATCCGCCCGCGACACCGCCCGCGCGCCCCGCCGCTGCACCCCGCGCACGGCGGTCGCCCACGCCCGACCGACCTGCTGTCCCGCAAACAGGGTCGCGGGGTCGACACCCCGGGTGGTCGCGGTCTGGTTCACCGCGGCCACCAGCGGGCCCAGCGCCAGCTTCGCGTCCGCGGGCACGGCGACCTTCGGGGCCACGAGCTGTTCCCCGGTGGCCGGGTGCTGACCCCGCACCAGCCGCCGCGCCATTTCAAACTGCTCGGCGGTCAACTCCGCGCCGGCGGTCACTCCCTCCGTCCCGAACGCGTCCAACCCCGCCCCGATCCAGCGCAGCGGACGCTCCCGCGCGTCGGTGCGATACCCCAACTGCACATCACTGTCACAGCCGTGCTGCACCAAACCCAGCCGGTAATCCACCTGCGCATCCGACCCGCCGTACAGGGGCGTCACGTACGCCACGCGCCACCCCTCCCCCACCACAGATCAACAACACAAACCGTAACGACCGTATCACCGTAGGTGATACCTTACCGGTCTGCGTTTGACGGGTGGCTCTGTGTAGTTGCGTGTCGGGGCGGTACTAACTCACGAGGCCCTATGTCCATCAGGCGCAGGAGGTAAAAGAGCAGCGCGCTTGTCGACAAGCGCGTTGAGGCGAGGGAACGAGGCGACCGAGGAACGCAAACAAGGCAGATGCACTGATCGCACCTGTGGACGCTCTGCGGAATGATCAGGGGCGCGCCCTGGTCCCGAGCGCGCCCCTGATCCCGGCCTGCTTGGGCCTACTTAAAGACGTCCTTGATTTTTTCGCCGGCCTGCTTGAGGTTGCCCTTGGCTTGATCGGTCTTGCCCTCGGCCTCCAGCTCCGGGTCGTTGGTGGCCTGCCCGGTGGCTTCTTTACCTTCACCCTTGAGCTCTTCGGCCTTGTTGCTGGCCTTGTCCGCGAGACCCATTTGCGTTCTCCTCCTCCGGCACCCGCCGAAGGGGTGCGCGCTGGCGAGGCTAACCCGAACCGGCT
>JAFARZ010000087.1 GCA_019245115.1 Streptosporangiaceae bacterium
CCAGCTGCGGAACTCGGGAACGTCCGTTGGCTGAAGAGCCACTACAGCAACGCCACGGGCGAGTGCGTCGAACTGGCGGCGCTGCCGAACGGCGAGATCGCGATGCGCAACTCCCGCTTCCCCGGCGGCCCTGTGCTCGTATACACCCAAGCCGAGATTTCCGCCTTCCTGGCGGGCGCGAAGGACGGCGAATTCGACCAGGTGGTTGCCTGAGCTATTTCTACCCGCCAGTAGCTTTGCCACCGGTGGGTCTGCCGCGGAACCAGCACAGTAAGCTAGCTATCGTGACGCTTTCTACCTGGGTGAACGCGGCAGACCCCAGGTGTCAATTGAAATATCACGAAAGGCACTTTCGCTCGGGCAAGATCACATGGGAGACTGTGGTCCTTACCCCGCTAATCTTAGTGGCACACGAATGCGAGGAGGGCCGATGGTCTCGTCTGAAGACTCGGCCTGGGACGTACCACCCAGCATGTTCGGCGCCCGCCTTGGTGGGCCGACCGTCCAGCGTCTGGTGCTTGGTAGCCACCTGCACCGGCTCCGCGAGCAGCGCGGGATTACGGCCGAGCAGGCGGCGGACGCGATCCGGGGTTCGCACTCCAAGATCAGCCGGATGGAGCACGGCCGGGTCGGCTTCAAGGAGCGCGACGTCGCCGATCTGCTCACGCTGTATGGCGTAACCGACGGCGAGGAGCGCGCGGCCCTGCTGAACCTGGCCCGGGAGTCGAACACACCAGGCTGGTGGCACGCCTTCTCTGACATCCTTCCGACCTGGCTCGAGTCCTACATCGGCCTCGAGGCAGCCGCTTCGATCATCCGCACCTATCAGATCCAGTTCGTACCGGGCCTGCTCCAGACCGAGGGTTACGCCCACGCGCTGCTGCGCACCGGCTACCCGAACGTCAGCGAGGACGACATCGCTCGCCGGAGCGACCTGCGGCTCAGCCGCCAGGACATCCTCAGCCGTCCGGGCGCCCCGCAACTGTGGGCGGTCGTGGACGAAGGAGCGTTGCGCCGTCCGATCGGCGGACCCGAGGTCATGCGCGAGCAGATCGATCACTTGATCAAGATGACCGACCACCCGGCGGTGACCCTTCAGATCCTGCCGTTCGGGGTCGGTGGCCACTCCGGTGGCGGCGGCCCGTTCACCATCTTGCGGTTCGCCGAGCCTGACCTGCATGACGTGATCTACATCGAGCAGCTGACGAATGCGATCTACCTGGACAAGCCCGCGGAAGTCGACCGGTACCTGGAGGTCATGGAGCAGCTCTGCTTGCAGGCCGAGCCCGCCGCGAACACCGCCAAGCTGCTGCGCCAGATCCTGGCCGAGACCTGACCCGGACCTAACGAAAACCTGACGCGGAAGGCGCCGTCCCCCCAGGGGCCGGCGCCTTCCGCATGCTAGCGAGAGCGAGAGCGAGGGCGGAGATCAGGGCTCGTCCGGCGCGAGCGTCGGCGTGGTCCGGGTGAGCGTCTCCTTCCGGAAGAACGCGGGCAGCGCCAGCCGGCAATATATGAACACCAGCACGCCAGCCAGCGCCGACAGGAAGGCGATCATGAAGACCCCGCCGATCCGCCACTCCGGATAGAACGGCATCTTCCACGTGGTGAAACTGTTCGCCGTGGCGACATCCCAGTCCATCCACAGCGCCCAGCCGCCGAAGAAGTACATGATCAGCCCGCCCAGCGCCGGCAGGATGCCGCGCATCCAGAGGTTGCGGGCGCTCGAGGTCAGCGTCCGCCGGTAGTACCACGCGCAGGCGAACCCGGTCAGCCCGTAGTAGAAGGCAATGAACAGCCCGATCGCGGTCACCGCGTCCGGTATGACGTTCCCGCCCGACATGTAGTTGAACGGGATGTACAGCGCGATGGAGATCGCGCCCATGACGAGGGTGGACACGGTCGGGGTCAGGTACTTCGGATGCATCCGCGCGAACGCGGAGGGCAGCGCCTTGTAGACCGCCATCGACAGGGTGGTCCGGGCGGTGGGCAGGATCGTCGTCTGGGTCGAGGCCGCCGCCGAGCTGAGCACCATGAGGAGCAGCAACCTGGCCAGGAAGGACCCGAACCCGCTGCCGCCGAACACCGCGCTGCCCAGCACCGACAGCACGTCACTGGAGTTGTTCGAGTTGCCCAGGCCGATGCCGGAGGTCCCCACGCCCGCGAAGGACTGCGCGGCGAAGATCACCAGTACGTACGTGACCAGGAGCATGACGGTGGAGATGATCGCGGCCTGCCCGGGAATGCGGCTCCTGTCCCTGGTCTCCTCGTTCACCGCCACGGCGGTGTCCCAGCCCCAGTAGATGAACAGCATGAGGATGAGGCCGCTGGTGAATGATCCGAAGCTGCCGATGTCGAAGGGGTTCAGCCAGGACCAGGACGGGTGGATCGAGACCGCCGGATGGTGGCCCGTCCCGACCCGGACCAGCGCCACGACCGACAGCACCAGCAGCATCACGACTTCGATGCCCAGCAGCAGCCGCTGGAGCCGCGCGGACACCTCGATGCCGCGGTAGCAGATGTAGGTCATAGCCACGATCCACAGCACGCCCATCAGCAGGACCCAGCCGCTGGTCGGATTCCCGCCGATGCCCTTGGCCCCGAACAGCAGGAACAGGTACTGGCCCGCCACCTGCGCCAGGCTCGCCATCACCAGGACGTCGGCCGCGACGATGGCCCAGCCGCCCGCCCAGCCGGTCCGCGGGCCGAACGCACGTGTGGCCCAGGTGAAGGTGGTGCCGCAGTCGGGGTCGGCCTTGTTCAGCTCGCTGTAGCCGATGGACGTCAGCAGCATCGGGACGAACGCGAGCACCGCGACGATGGGCGCCCGCAGGCCGACGGCCACGACGATGAGGCCGAGCGTGGCGGCCAGGCTGTAGGCAGGCGCCGTCGAAGCCACCCCCATGACCACGCTGGACACCAGGCCCAGCGCGCCCGGCTTCAGGCCCTTCTCCAGTTGTTGTTCCCCAGCCGAGACGACCGGTTCGGTGGTGGCCATCGGGCGACCCCCCTTCGTTTCGTGGACCTCTGACCACGGTATTAGCACATTTCGCGCGGATAACCTACGGATTCCATATACAAAGATCTAGAAATTTACCAAAAACGGCTGTGGCGCGTCTACCCGCGACCGTTGCTTCCCCCCATCGGCCAACGGCACCGGGGACGCCCCGCCGACCGGCCGGGAGTAGCCGGGCTCCCGGCCCGCCAGCGAATAGCCCAGCTCCGGACCCGCCCGGCGAATAGCCCGGCTCCGGTCCCGCCAGCGAATAGCCCGGCTCCGGACCCGCCAGCAAGTAGCCCGGCTCCGGGCCGACCAGTGAGTAGCCCGGCTCCGGGCCCGCCAGCAAGTAGCCCGGCTCCAGGCCCGCCCGGCGAATAGCCCGGCTCCGGGCCCGCCAGCGAACGGATGAATGTGGCAGCGACCCGGTTATAACCGGGTGGATGCCACATTCATCCGGCGGCAGCATTGCTGTGAGCGCTCACATCCGGTGCCGGCGGGTGGTGTCTGGGTGGGCGGGGGCGGGCGGGGTGGGCGAATAGGATGGTTGGGTGGTGGATGCTGCGGGGGCTGAGCGGGTGCTGGTGATCACGGCACATCCGGACGACGTTGACTTCGGGGCGGCGGGGACGATCGCCACCTGGACGGATGCGGGGATTGACGTGACCTACTGCATCGTGACCGATGGTGACGCGGGTGGGTTCGACGAGGATTTCCCGCGTGCCGAGATCCCCGCGCTGCGCCGGGCGGAGCAGACCGCCGCGGCGAAATGCGTGGGCGTGCAGGACGTGCGGTTCCTCGGCTACCCGGATGGCCGGGTGGAGCCCAGCCTGAACCTGCGCCGTGACCTGGCGCGGGTAATCCGGCAGGTCCGGCCCGACCGGGTGGTCTGCCCCAGTCCGGAGCGAAACTACCTGCGGGTCAGCGCCAGCCACCCGGACCACCGCGCGGTCGGCTCCGCCGCGCTCGACGCCGTCTATCCCGACGCGCGCAATCCGTTCGCGTTCCCGGAACTACGCGAGACCGAAGGCCTGGAAGCCTGGGCGGTCCGCGAGGTATGGATCTCCGGTGGTCCCATGCCCGATCACTACGTGGATGTCACCGCCACGTTCGCCCGCAAGATCGCCGCGCTGCGGGCGCACGAAAGCCAGACCGCTCACATGAACGACCTGGAGGACCGCCTCCGGTTGATGCTGGGCCGGGCGGCCACCAAGGCGGGCCTGCCCCAGGGCCACCTGGCCGAGTCCTTCCAGGTCCTCGACACAGCCTGAGCCCCGCCACGGCGGTTGCCGTCCCGCAGGGGCGGCAATTCCCGCCGTGGCCCCAAGCCGGCCGAGCGCAGCGAGGCCTTGGCGCGGAGGATAAGGACGGTGACTTGCGCCGGTCGCACCAGGTGATCGGCGCTGGCCCGCCGGGCAAACGGGACCGGATCGATTCCCGACTGGTTCACGGACTGGGTGGAGATCGAACGCAAGGCAAGCATGTTGCGATGGTGGACGCCGCTGCTGATCCCGGGCCTGCTTCAGACCGAGGGCTACGCGCGTGCCGTCCTCTCATCGTGGCGCCGCGACGGCGCTGACGAAGTGGAAGCGAAGGTCATCGCCAGGCTGGACCGGCAGGCGATCCTTGCGAACGTTGACTACCGCGTGCTGATCGACGAGTCGGTGCTGCATCGCCGCATCGGCAGCCCGGACGTCATGGCCGGCAACTCGACCATCTCGTGACCATGGGCGCCCGGCCCAACGTCACGATCCAGGTGGTGCCGGAGTCGGCGGCCGCCTATGCCGGTTTGTCCGGTGCATTCGGTGTGGCCGACATACCGGGCGAAGCGGACGTCGCATACCTGGAGACTGGGATTGAGGGCATTACAGTTCGCCAGCCGACCCTGGTCGACAGCGCGGCTCGCATGTTTGACGATATGAGGGATGAGGCACTGCCCCGCTCCAAGTCTCTGGAGCTGATAGCAGAGGTGGAGAGATCATGAGTGCATCTGACGGGCTCCGCTGGCGGAAGTCCAGCTTCAGCGGAGCGAACGGCGGTGCGTGCGTCGAGGTGGCCGGTTACGACGGCATGATCGTGGTGCGGGACACGAAGGACCAGGGCCGCGGGCCGGTGCAGCGCTACTCCCCCGCCGGATGGCGCACGTTCATCGCGGGCGTGCGGGACGGGCGGTTCGGCACGGTGCCCACTCGATAATGGCGCCCACTCAATAATGGCGCCCACTTTGTGATGACGAGCAGGTAGAGCCCGAACCAGGTCGACGCGGCGGCCAGCAGGACGGTCAGCACCGCGAGTAGCCAGGTCCGGAGCGGGGCGAGCAGGCGGGCCAGCGGCAGGGCGAGCAGGAAGGCGGGCAGCAGCAGGCGCGGCTTGGCGCCGATCCAGTTGGCGCTGGTGCCGATGGCCAGCACCACGATGGCGATCGTGTACGCGTGCAGGTACACGGGAACGCGTTCCGCCAGGTTCCATGCGGTGAGCGCGATGGCGGCGGCCACCACCAGGAGCACCAGGGCGATCGGGGCGGACGGCCCGTTCATTACGGCGTTCCGCAGCAGGTCCAGCGTGCCTGCGCCCCAGTCGAAGTAGATGTGACAGGTCTGCCGCTCGATCCAGAACCAGCCGTCGAGACGGTGCGTGGCCCATGCCACGTATCCCCAGTAGCCGACCAGCCCCAGCGGCGCCGTCAGCAACGCCACCAGCGGACGCCACCGAACCCGGCGGTCAGCACGGGAAACGCCGAGCACCGCTACCCCGACCGCCGCAACCAGGCCCATGCCGGTGCTGTGCACGGTTCCGGCGGTCGCGCTGAGCACCCCGGCGGTCAGCCACCGCCGATCGGCGAGGGCGACCAGCGCCCAGACGGCCAGGGCGCAGAACAGCGCCTCGGAGTACAGCATCGACAGCACCATCGAACCGGGCGCCGCGGCCCAGATCGCGACGGTAAGCGCGCTGATCCGCGGATCGCCGGTCAGCTTCATGATCAGAACTGCCAGGCCCCACGCGGCGGCCAGCCCGGCAATCGCGGTAACGACGAACGCCGCGCGCGCCGTGCCCATGCCGGGCAGCCAGACGAGCGAGTCGATGGCCGCCGGATAGCCGGGATACCAGGCGAACGCGGAGTCGAGGGCGAGATGTCCGGGATGGAAGGTATATCCGTGCTGGGCGATGTCCCGGTAATGACCGAAGTCGCCGGTTGAGATCCACTGGGTGAACGTCCAGTGCCGCTTGGCGAACCCGCCGCGCGGCAGCAGGAAGGCGGCCACGGCCAGGCTGACCGCCCGGATGCCGGCATAGATCGCGGCCCCCACGGCGGGGACCGGCCACCGCCGGACCGGGGCGGCCAGCCGGAGCGCTGTACCGCGAGGACTCGTAAGGATGGCGGCACTATAGCCGCCAGCGGGGTCCCCGGTATACGGGGGACTGGTGCTGGACGGGGCGCGCGTTCTAGGTTGGCCTCAAGAACACGTTTCCCCCGGTAGCTCGATGAGGAGGCCGGATTTGACAAAGATCAGCATGACCATTGACGGCGTGCGGTACGAGGACGAAGTCGAGCCCCGCATGCTGCTCGTCCACTACCTGCGCGAGGTGGCCGGCCGTACGGGCACGCCGATCGGCTGCGACACCACGAACTGCGGCGCGTGCACGGTCCTGCTCGGTAGTTCAGACGGTGCTAACCCTAACGGGGACAAGCTGTCGGTGAAGAGCTGTTCCATGCTCGCGGTTCAGGCTGACGGCGCGGACATCACGACAATCCAGGGGCTGACCAACGGGGAGGGGGCTGGGGAGGCGGGAGCAAGACTGCATCCGCTGCAGCGGGCCTTCCATGAGGAGCACGCGCTCCAGTGCGGGTACTGCACCCCGGGCATGATCATGGCCGCCGCCGACCTTCTCCGCGACAATCCCAACCCGACCGAGGAACAGGTGCGCGAGGGGCTGGAGGGCAACCTGTGCCGGTGCACCGGTTATCAGAACATCGTCCGCGCCGTGCTGCGCGCCGCTTCGGAGGGGGCGTCCTCATGACCAGCCAGAGCGACACGGCCGCCAACGAGATCGGCAAGCGGCGGACCCGCAAGGAGGACGCGCGGCTGATCACCGGTCAGACCAACTGGACCGACAACATCCAGCTTCCCGGCCTGCTGCACGTCGCCTTCCTGCGCAGCCCGCAGGCCCACGCGAAGATCCTCAGCGTGGACACCTCGGCCGCGCGGCAGATGCCCGGCGTCATCGCGGCTTACTCCGGCGCCGACTTCGCCGCCGAGCAGGGCAGCCTGCCGTGTGCGTGGCCGGTCACCCCGGACATCGTGATCCCGAACCACCCGCCGATGGCCACCGAGGAGGTCCGCTACGGCGGCGAGATCGTCGCCTGCGTGGTGGCACGCGACCGGTACGCGGCCGCCGACGCGCTCGAGCAGATCGACGTCGACTACGAATCCCTGCCGCCGGTGCTCGACATGGAGGCGGCGCTGGCCGACGGGTCGCCCAAGGTGCATGAGGCCGGCAACAAGAGCTTCGAGTGGGTGTTCGCCAACGGTGACATGGAGGCGGCCTTCCGCGACGCACCGGTGGTGCTCGAGCGGACCTATCGCCAGCAGCGGCTGATCCCGTGCGCCATGGAGCCGCGCGCCGTGGTGTGCGCGCCGGTCGCCGACGAGTACACGCTCTGGTCGGCCACTCAGATCCCGCACGTGCTGCGGGTCATGCTAGCCCTGGTCACCGGCATACCGGAGCACAAGCTGCGGGTGATCGCACCCGACGTGGGCGGCGGATTCGGATCAAAGCTCCAGGTCACCGCCGAAGAGGTGCTGGCCGTCCTGCTGGCCCGCAAGCTCGGCCGTCCGGTCAAGTGGACCGAGTCGCGCAGCGAGGGCAACCTGGCCGTCCATCACGGCCGGGATCAGCTACAGCGGATCAGGATCGCCGCGGACGCGGATGGCAGGCTGCGCGGCCTGTCCGTCGACCTGCTGGCCGACATGGGCGCCTACCTGATGCTGGTCACCCCCGGCGTGCCGCTGCTCGGCGCGTTCATGTTCAACGCCATCTACAAGATGGACGCCTACTCCTTCAAGTGCACCGGGGTGTTCACCACCAAGACGCCCACCGACGCCTATCGCGGCGCGGGCCGTCCGGAGGCGACGTTCGGCATCGAGCACGCGATGGACGACCTGGCCGCCGAGCTGGGCATGGACCCGCTGGCGTTGCGCCGGCGGAACTGGATCGCGCACTCGGAGTTCCCGTACACCACGATCTCCGGGCTGACCTATGACAGCGGCAACTACGAGGCGGCCACCGCGCGCGCGGTCGAGCTGTTCGGCTATGACGACCTGCGCAAGGAGCAGGAGGCCCGGCGCGCCTCCGGCGACCCGGTCCAGCTCGGCATCGGCGTCTCCACCTACACGGAGATGTGCGGGCTGGCGCCGTCCCGCGTCCTCGGCCAGCTCGCCTACGGCGCCGGCGGCTGGGAGCACGCCTCGATCCGGATGCTGCCCACCGGCAAGGTCGAGGTGGTCACCGGGTCGAGCGCGCACGGCCAGGGGCATGAGACCGCGTGGAGCCAGATCGTGGCCGACCGGCTCGGCGTCCCGTTCGAGGACGTCCGGGTGCTGCACGGTGACACCCAGGTGTCGCCGAAGGGCATGGACACCTACGGCTCGCGTTCGCTGGCGGTCGGCGGTGTGGCGCTGTACGGCGCGTGCGAGAAGGTGATCACCAAGGCCAAGGTGATCGCGGCCGGCATGCTCGAGGTCTCGCCCGAAGACCTGGAGTGGACGCCGGGACGATGGTCGGTACGCGGCGACCCGGATCAGGGCAAGACGATCGCCGAGATCGCGCTGGCCACGTTCGCGGCGCACAACCTGCCCGACGGCGTGGAGCCTTCGCTGGACTCCGACGCCACCTACGACCCGGAGTCATTCTCGTTCCCGCACGGGACGCACCTGTGCGCTACCGAGGTGGACACCGAAACCGGACGGGTCCGCATCCGCTCGTACGTGGCGGTCGACGACGTGGGCACGGTGGTCAATCCCCTGATCGTCGACGGCCAGGTGCACGGCGGCTTGGCCCAGGGCATCGCCCAGGCCCTGTACGAGGAGGCGGCCTACGACGCCGACGGAAACCTGCTCACCACGACGCTGGCCGACTACCTGGTGCCGAGCGCGCCAGACCTGCCGACGTTCGTGACCGACCGGACCGAGACGCCGGCCACCACGAACCCGATGGGCGTCAAGGGCGTCGGCGAGGCCGGCACCATCGCCTCCACGCCGGCCGTGGTCAACGCCGTGGTCGACGCGCTGCGTCCGTTCGGTGTCCGCGACGTCGAGATGCCGTGCACGCCGCAACGCGTCTGGCGAGCGATCAATGAGGCGAGAGGAGCCGCGCGATGATCCCGGCGAAGTTCGAGTACGTGCGGCCATCCTCGCTGCCCGAAGCAGTACAGGCCCTGGCAGAGGGCGGCGACGACGCCAAGGTGATCGCCGGCGGGCAGAGCCTGCTTCCGCTGCTGCGGCTGCGGCTCGCCTACCCCGACCTGCTGGTGGACCTCGGGGCGCTGGACGAGCTTCGTGGCGTCCGTGAGGTCGGTGACGCACTGGAGATCGGCGCGATGACCACGCATTACGCGGTCACCCGCGATCCGCTGATCCGCGAGCACTGCGGGTTGCTGGCCGCCGCCGCTGGCACGGTGGCCGATCCGGCGGTACGGCATCGCGGGACCATCGGCGGCTCGTTGTCACACGCGGACCCGGCGGGCGACCTGCCCGCCGTCATCGCGGCCCTGGACGCGACGCTGCTCGCATCGGGACCCGAGGGCGAGCGATCCATCGCCGCGGCCGACTTCTTCGTCGACTACCTCACCACGGCCCTGCGGCCCGGGGAAGTCCTCACCGCGATCCGGGTTCCCAAGCTCCGACCTGGCTGGGGATACCGGTACGAGAAGTTCAACATCAGCGCGCAGGACTGGGCCATCGTCGGCGTAGCGGCCCTGGTCCGCCGGGACAACGGCCACGTGGCGCAGGCCAGGGTCGGGCTGACCAACATGGGAACGGTGCCGGTACGAGCCCGCGCCACCGAGGAAGCGGCCGCGGGAAGCGAGGCCAGCCGCGAGGCGCTGACCGCGGCGGCCGCGCACGCCGACGAGGGCACCTCGCCCCCCGACGACCTGCGCGCCGCCGCCGACTACCGCCGCCATCTGGCTCGCGTGCTCACAGCCCGAGCACTGCTTCGCAGTGTTTTTTCTGGGGGGTGAAAACCAACCCCCCAGACCCCCCGGCCTGCGACGCTTCTCGCCGTTAGTTTCGCTCGGCCGGGAGGGCCTGAAGGCCCTCCGCGGCCGGGCGACCGCGAAGCTCGCTGCGCTCGCCGCGGGGGCCACCGTGGTCACTGGCTTACCGTGGGTGACCGCGAAGCTCGCTGCGCTCGCCGCGGGGGGCCACCGTAGGATGTCGGTGGCATATGACACGTATATGGAAGGTGACCAACGATGGCTATGGAGCTGGATAACTCGTTTACTGTGCCGGTTCCGCCGGAAGTCGCCTGGGACGTACTGCTGGACGTGGCGCGGATCGCGCCGTGCATGCCCGGCGCCACGGTCGACGAGGTGGACGGGGATGTGGTGACCGGGCGGATCAAGGTCAAGGTCGGGCCGGTCTCGCTGACCTACAAGGGCACCGCGAAGTTCCACGAGCGCGACGAGGCGGCGCGGACCATCGCGGTGGAGGCATCCGGCAAGGAGAGCAGGGGCGCGGGCACCGCCTCGGCCACGGTCAGGGCCTCTCTCGAGCCAGCCGATGACGGCGCCACGCTGGTGACCATGCACACCACGATGAACGTGACCGGGCGGCCCGCTCAGTTCGGTCGCGGGGTCATGGTGGAGGTCGCGGGCAAGCTGGTCGGGCAGTTCGCCGACAACCTGGCCCGGCAGCTTGCCGCGGACACGGCGGCGCCCACGGACAACCCCACGACGTCGGCCTCCACCGATACCGCGTCTTCTGAGACGGCGTCTACCGGTACAGGGGACGCGGGAGGACGAGACGAGGCAGCGGAGGGCACCGCGGGGGTGGCGACCGCGGCCGCGACGCAGGCGGTCGAGCCGGCCAGGGACGACTCGATCAACCTGGTCCGCCTGGTCGGGCCGGCGATCCTCAAGCGGGTCGTGCCGATCGCGGCCGTCGCGGCCGCGCTGGCGCTGGCGGGACGGCGGATCCGGCGCGCGGTCCGGCGCGGCGGAAAGGCGTAGCCCGTGGAGTTCCAGGAGGTCGTACGGCGGCGGCACATGGTCCGCGAGTTCACCTCCGAGCCGGTCTCGCGGACCAGTCTGGACCGCATCCTGGCCAACGCCACACGCGGTCCTTCGGCTGGTTTCTCACAGGGACAGGCGTTCCTGGTGCTCTCCGGCGAGGAGCTGAAGCGGTTCTGGGCGGTGGCCGGGGACGCCACGCTGCCGTCGGTGATGACCGCTCCGCTGATAATCGTGCCGCTGTCCAGCAAGCGGGTCTACCTGGACCGGTACGCCGAGCCCGACAAGGGCTGGACCGATCGCGACGAGGCGCGCTGGCCGGTTCCGTTCTGGCACATCGACACCGGTATGGCCGCGCTGCTGATCCTGCAGACCGCCGTCGACGAAGGGCTCGGCGCACTGTACTTCGGCATCGTCCCGGAGCAGGTGCCGGGATTCTGCCAGGAGTTCGGCGTTCCTGACGACCACGAGCCCATCGGGGCGATCGCCATCGGGCACAGCGCCGAGACCGCCGTACGCGACCTCCGCGCACGCCGCCGCCCCGCCGCCGACCTCATCCACTACGGCCACTGGTAGCACCGACGCGAGTCAAGGCAGGGTCGCCAGGCGCCTACGGGCGGCCGGCGTGCGGTGCGGGCTGGCCGGGTGCCGCGAGCAGCTGGCCGGTCCAATCCGGCCCGTCATTCATCGCGGCCTGCATTCCGTGCCATCGCGCGGCCGCGATGAACAGCGTCCTGCCGTCCTCGCCGCCGAGCATGCAGGCAAAGCACCCCCGGTCGACGGCGACCGTATTCAGCACCTGACCGCCCTCCCGCACGCGCACGCAGCGCTGGCCGGGAACGGTCGCGACCCACACCGCACCTTCCGCGTCCGCGCAGATGCCGTCCGGCGCGTGCTCCAGATCAGCCCAGACGCGACGGCCCGCCAGGGCACCGTCGTCTGCTACCTCGAACGCGACGAGCTGCCCGGCGTGCGAATCAGCGACCACGAGCGTACGGCCATCGCCGACCAGTGCCATGCCGTTGGGCCACTGCAGGCCATCCGCAACCTCGCGCACGTTGCCGTCCGGCCGGACACACACGATTCCCGGCCCCCCGTTGACGTAGGCGTTCCCGGCCGCATCGACCACGAGCTCGTTGAACGGCGGGCGGCCCAGGGTGGTCAGGTCGGCCATGGCGGCCAGCGTTCCGTCCGGCTCGCGGCGCAACAGCTTGCCCTGCGGCCCGTCGACGACGAGCATCCGCCCGTCCGGGAGCCAGTCGATGCTCAGCGGAATGGTCCGCGGCGCCAGGCGAGCCACCACCTCGCGCTCGCCGTCACCGCTCACGGCCAGCACTTCGCCAGCACCCCAGTTACACAGCCAGGCGCGCCCGTCCCGCCAGCGGGTCGATTCCGGAAAGCCCAGGCCGTCAGCCACGACACGTGTCTCACCCATCTGATCATCTTCCCCTGCCGCCGGGCGGTGCCGTCACCGGCCAGCCGTCACCCAGTGGCGCGTAGCGGCGTGAACGGTTAGACCGGCCCGTTGTGGGCAGGCAAGTGCCTTCGAAGGAAGGGAGGCAACGCAGTCCATGAGTGACCAGAGTGCCGAGAATACCCAGAGCATCGCCGATCAGGCCAAGGCCGCCGCCGAGAGCGCGCGAGCAACGGCCGCTGACTACACAGGAAAGGCCGCCGACGCGTCGAGGTCGGCAGCCGAGTCGGCCAAGTCAGCCGCCAGGGACCCGTCGCAGGAGTTCACCATCCGGGTTCCCGTCGGCAAGATCGCCTCGACCGCCGTCGAGGGGGCCCGGGTACCAATCGAGGTGGCACGGCAGGTACTGCCTAAGGGCGGCCTGCCGATGTACGCCGGGATCGGAGCCCTCGCCGTGATCGGCATGATCGACTGGCCGGTCGCTGCCGCCGCCGGCGCCGGCTACGCCTTCGCCCGGCTTACCCGAGGGGCATCCCAGCAGAGCAGACCGCAGACGCCCCCGACGCCTACGCCTCCTCCGGTATAGCCGCGTCGCGGCAGTAATTTACGCGGCGGCGGCACCAGCATTTCCCTGGTCAGTGTTGAATTGGCCTGGGCCTCCGGCCGCGGCGTTGAATTGGCCTGGGCCTCCGGCCGCGGCGCCTGCAGCCGCGGGGCGAGGATGCCCTGGCAGACCCGCTTGTAGCTGTCCCCGGAGTCGGTGAGCGCGAACAGGGCGAACAGCGCCATCTGGGCCTGCTGCGGCAGCGACAGGCCCGCCGTGCGGCTGAGCGCCACCTGGCGCGAGTCCGCGACGAGCCGGTCGACGAACCTGAGCCGGTCCTGCCCCAGCGTGATCGAGGAGTACCGGCGCTGTAGCGCTCGCTTCTGCGCGGCGGGCAGCGCGGCGATCTTCTCGTCGAAGACGTTGTCCTGGTTGATGGCGATGACGCCGAGCCGCCAGCCGGTGCAGCCGAAGTACTTGGAGAACGAATAGACGCCGATGGTGTTGCGGGGCAGCACCGACATCAACGACCGGAAGCCGTCGACGAACGTGCCGTAGACGTCGTCACTGATGACGGCCAGGCCGGGGTTATTGTCCCTCACGATGGCGGCGAGCTTGTTCAGGGAAGCCGGCGAGATCATGACCGGCGGCGGGCTGGACGGGTTGACGCAGAACAGGGCCTTGATCGAGGGGTCGGCCAGCTCGGTCAGCCCGGCGTCGTCGTGGATCTCGGTGATCGCGAACGAGTACCGGTCCAGCCTCGGTATCTCCAGATAGGGCCTGAAGACGGGTGCCATTATGGCGATCTTGTCGCCGCGCTTCAGCAGGCCGTTGATCATCGCCGAGTCGAAGACGTAGCACATGGCGGCGGTGCCGCCCTCGGTCGCGAACAGGTCGTACGGGCGGGCCGGGGGCTTGCTGGCGCACATCTCCTTGACCAGGTAGGCGTGCACGATCTTCTCGCAGCAGCGCAGCATCCGGTCGGGCGCGGGGTAGTTGTCACCGATGACGCTGCCGGCCAGTTCGTGCACGAACGCGTCCGGGTCCAGGCCGAGCATGTTCGTGACGTAATCCAGGGACCGCATGAGCAGGCCGGCCCCCGGCTCGTCGCGGTTTCCCTGGAGAAAGGCCACATATCGTTCGTGTATATGGGGTTTTGAAGGCATGCCGCCAACGCCTTCCCATTCGTCCCACACCAGCCGGGACTCGGCCAGACCGAACTTGCCCAGCAGGAAGAACGCTTCCCGCGGCTCGGTGGCGATCCAGTCGGGGTTACCGCGGTCGGCGGTCAGCATCGTCTCCGGCGAAGGCTCGCGCTTGCGTGCGCGCGTCACGATATCCCCGACGTTCATTTTTCCCCCGGTAACTGTCGTAGTGACAGTACGTACCCAAGAAACTTTAGGTTGTAACTGGTTCACCTGACCGGACGATCACCTCGGTGACCGGGAGGGCGGAATCGGCGGGAATGTCCAGCCAGGACGGCTCCACCTGACGCTTGACAATCTCGGCGCCCAGCGCGGCCACCATGGCGCCGTTGTCGGTGCACAGGCCCGGGCGCGGGATCCGGAGCCTGATGCCCTTGGCTTCGCAGCGCTGGGCGGCGAGCGCGCGCAGACGGGAATTGGCCGCCACGCCGCCGCCGATGATCAGGTCATCGACGCCGTTGTCCGCGCAGGCCGCGACGGCCTTCCGGGTCAGCACATCCACGACGGCCTCCTGGAAGGAAGCGGCCACATCACTGACCGGGACCGGCTCGCCGGCCGCCTGGCGGGCCTCGACCCAGCGGGCCACCGCGGTCTTCAGGCCGGCGAAGGAAAAGTCAAGGGTGCCGTCGTGGTACTTGCCGCGAGGGAACCTGATGGCCTCGGGGTCCCCGTCCCGTGCCGCCTTGTCGATGGGCGGGCCGCCGGGGAACGGCAGGCCGAGGACCCGGGCCACCTTGTCGTAGGCCTCGCCGGCCGCATCGTCGATCGTCGCGCCGAGCGGCGTCACGTTCGCGGTGACATCGTGGACGAGCAGCAACGAGGAATGCCCGCCGGAGACCAGCAGGGCGACCGCCTCATCCGGCAAGGCGCCGTGCTCGAGCTGGTCGACCGCGATGTGGGCGGCAAGGTGGTTGACGCCATAGAACGGCTTGCCCAGGGCCAGCGCGTAGGCCTTGGCGGCGGCCACGCCGACCAGCAGGGCACCCTGGAGGCCGGGACCCGCCGTCACGGCGACCGCGTCGATTTGCCGTGGCGTGACGCCGGCCTTCTCGACCGCGCGCTCGAAGGCGGGGATCATCGCCTCCAGGTGAGCCCGGCTGGCCACCTCGGGCACCACGCCACCGAACCTGGCATGCTCGGCGACGCTGGACGCCACCGAGTCGGCCAGCAGTTCATGGCCGCGAACCAGGCCGATGCCGGTCTCGTCGCAGGAAGTCTCGATACCGAGCACAAGCGGAGCGGTCACCGCTACAGGTCCTTTCGCATCACGATCGCGTCGACTCCGGCGGGCTGGTAGTAGCCGCGGCGGACGCCGATCTCGGCGAAGCCATGCCTCCGGTACAGGTCCCGCGCTCTCGGGTTGTCCTTGCGCACCTCGAGGAAGACCTCGGTGCAGTCCCGCTGGACGGCTTCGTCGATGAGTGCCAGAAGCAGCGCCGTGCCTACTCCGTTCCCCCAGTGCACCGGATGCACCGCCAACGTGAGCACGTCGGCCTCGGAGCCGCCGGTGAACAGCATCCCGGCGTATCCGATCAGCCCCGGCCGCTGGTCCTGGCCGGTGATCTCGGCCACCAGATAGCGGCGGCGGGACGGGGACTCGGCGAATTCGCTGGCGAACATCTCCGGCGTCCAGGCGTCCTCGGGGAACAGTTCCTGTTCGAGCGCCATCACGGCGGGCATGTCATCAGCGGTCATGTCGCGCAGAACCGCTTGGCTCATGGCGGGGTGACCCGTTTGGGCGCGCCGGGCTCGCGGGCGTCCGGGCGGCGAAGATACAGCGGTTCGGGCGGCAGCAGCTCCGGGTTCTCGCTCATGCTGAGCTGGCGGACGACGATCTCGCAAAGGAAGCGGGCGTCCGGGTGGGCGGGGGCCAAGGGCTCGCCGAAGGCGCCCGGATACAGCCGTCCGCCGTCCCCGGCCACCGGCAGGTCATGGGCGCCCTCGATGCCGTCGGCGGGGCCGACCGATGGTCCGTTCAGGCGGCGGCCGGCCGCGTCGTATCTGGCCCAGTACACCTCCTTGCGCCGGGCGTCGGTCGCCACCAGGAATTCGGTGTGCCCCGTGGGTTCCGCCTCGGCGGCAATGATGTCGAGAGTGCACACTCCGTAGACGGGGATATCCAGTACGGAACCGAGCACCCGGGCGGTGATCAGGCCGACCCGCAGACCGGTGTAGGGGCCGGGGCCCACCCCGACGGCCACACCGGTGAGGTCGCCGCGATCCGCGCCGGCGTCGGCCATGACCTTCGCTATCAGGGGGGCAAGCAGCTCGCCCTGCCGCCTGGCGTCCACCGTCAGCGCCGACGAGACGACCCGCGCACCATCGTGCAACGCCACCCCTATCGCGGGCGTCGCCGTGTCAAAACCCACCACCAGCACCCGCCCAGCCTAGTGCCGCGTAGGGATCGCCTGGCCACACCCGCCGCCTGTCCCACCGGCAGAAAGCCCATTTGAACGAACGGCGGTGGTGCTTCCCCCAGCACCGCCATCCCCACGCCAGACGGCCGGACCCGTCCGGATCGGAGATGACCGGTTTGCGCGACCATGCTGACCGGATTGAGCAGAATGTCGGTTAGTTCCGAACGGACGATCGGATTAAGACGGAATATCCGTGCTTCGCGGAATCCCAGTGTACGAATACGGCGCATTAATTGCCGTCCAGCACGGAATTTCCGCGCTAATCGCGGTACCCAGGATCGGCCGCGGGTGCAAGTCCTGAAATGTCGGGCACAGGCTGCAGGGTGGGCCGTGTGCGGGGCGGGTGCGGGGCGGGTGCGGTGCGGGGCGGGGCGGGTGTAGGGTCTGGGTGCTTTAGTTCACACCCCAGAAAAACGGTGGCTCCGCGGCGAGCGAAGCGAGCTTCGCGTCGCCTGGCCGCGGAGGTCCCGCAGGGGCCTCCCGGCCAGGCGAAACCAACGGCGAGAAGCGTCGCGAGCCCGGGGGGTCTGGGGGGTTGGTTTGTACCCCCCAGAAAAACTCAGTGCAGCGACGCGTAGGCGGCCTGGGCGAAGGCCAGGGCGGCCGAGGCCAGCTGGGTCTTGTCGACCGGGCCGTAGTGTCCCTTGTTGGAGTGCTCCAGGCCGCTGAGTTCCACGGTGACGATCACGTTGTGGAAGCGGATCACCACCGTGGCCTCGTCGGAGACCGCCCCGCCGACGTGGAACACCTGCATCGCGCTGAACGCCTCGTTGCCCATGCCGGACAGCGCCGTGACCGTCGCACCCGCGTTGACCGAGCGCTTGGGCGGGTTCTGCAGGCTCTGGAGCATCTGGGCGTAGACGTCCGTCGCGGCGTTGGTCGCGCTGCCGTTCCCGCTGGCCAGGCCGTTGGGCGCGTAAGCCAGCATGCTGAGTTCGAGCAGCCGGTAAACGGGCTGGTGGTCGACGGTCCAGTTGCAGGCGGACCCGAGCTTGCCGTTGATCGGCAGCGGCGCCGCCTGCTTGACCTTTCCGGGCAGGTACTGCTGCACGGTCGCGGCCGGGATGACCTCGCAGGCGCCGGGAACCTGCTCGAGCTCACCGGGCTGGAACGTGGTGATGAAATCGTTCGGGATCACGGCGGCCTGGTTCCCGCCGCGGGTCACGAACACCACGACCAGGATCGCGGCGATCGCCACGACGGCCCCGCCGATCGCGACGAACGAACGCCGCCGTTTGCGCAGCAGCGCGCGCCGGGCTCGCGCCCCGATCGCGGCGCGGGAACGACGGCCGCGCGGCGCGTCGTCATCCGGGACAAAGGGCGGCTCTTCGGCCTCGCTTGAATCGGCGCTGTGACGCGGCGGACGCACCGGGGGCAGGTCGGCCCACGGCGGCGCATCGTCCCCCGCCGGGGGCATCGGAGCGACAGGCCCCCTCGGCCCTTGCTCCGGGGCATAGTGCCGTGCGGAGCGGCGAGGCGGGAAGGGGTCCTGCTGTGGCACAGCGCGCCTCCGGAGAAGTAGATCGACGGGTCAGGCCGGACGTGACGACGCGTAAGGGCATACCTGGGGGATTGTTACAGCGGAACTATAGACGATCTCCGGCCTCCGCGAGCGCCGCATGCCATCGGTATCCATGACCAGTTATCCGGACCGCGCGCTGCTCGGAGTCCGGGTCGGCGGAAATGGAGATGTCGAGGCGGTCGTCGGCCAGGCCTTCGGCGAGCCCTTCCCCCCATTCCACGACCGTGACCGAGTTCTCCGTGTCCAGGTCGAGGTCGTCGACCTCGAGCACGCTGCCCAGCCGGTAGGCGTCCACATGGATCAGCGGCACGAGCGGGCCGGGGTGCACCCGCGCGATCACGAACGTCGGGGAGGTGACCGGCCCGCGCACGCCGAGCCCGGCCCCGATGCCCTGCACGAGCGTGGTCTTGCCCGCGCCCAGCGGCCCGGACAGGATCAGCAGGTCGCCGGCGCGCAGCAGGGCCGCCAGCCGTTTCCCCAGCGCCCGCATGGCGTCGGCGGTGGGAACGCTTACGGCAGGAACGCTGACGGCGGGAACGCTGACGGGCACCGCTCGCAGCTCAGCCGGCCGGCCACTCATAAGAAGCTCCCGTCTGTGGGGAAGGACCCAGATCGTTCGCTGGAAAGGTTCTTGGCACTTCCGGGCCGATGCTAGTAGCGATCTCATAGGAGATCGTGCCCAGCGCGTCCCCCCATTCCTGGGCGGTCGGTTCGCCCTCGTCGCCGGGGCCGAACAGGATCACCTCGTCCCCCGGCGCCACCGGTTCGTCGCCGAAGTCGACGACGAACTGGTCCATGCACACCGTGCCGGCGATCGGCCAGCGCTTGCCGTGCAGGCTGACCAGGCGATGGCCGGCCAGAGCCCGGCGCACGCCATCCGCGTAGCCGAGCGGCACCAGGCCGAGCGTGGTCTCCCGGCCGGTGACATAGTGATGGCCGTACGACACCCCGGTACCCGGCGGGACGCGCTTGACCAGCGCGAGCCGGGCGCGCAGCGTCATCGCCGGCCGCAGCCACGAGGGCGCACCGCCCGGCAACGTCGACAGACCGTACATGGCGCCGCCGATGCGCACCAGGTCGAACCAGGATTCAGGCACGGTCAGGGCGGCGGCGGTGTTCGCCAGGTGCCGGATCCCGGGGCTCACGCCCGCCTTGTCCGCGATGGCCAGCGCCTCGTGGAAGCCATCGAGCTGGGCGCCGATCGACGGATGGCCCGGCATGTCGGCGCAGGCGAAGTGCGACCACAGACCGGTGATGGTGGCCAGGCCCTGTGCCTTCGCCGCGAGGGCGGCGTCCAGCACGTCCGGCCAGGTGGCGCGCGTGGCGCCGCCGCGGCTCAGGCCGGTGTCGGCCTTGAGCTGGAGCCGGGCCGGCCGGCGCGCCCGCCGCGCTGCCTCTACCAGCGTGGCCAGCTGGGCGACGGAGCCGGCCGTCAGGTCCACGCCCGCCCGGATCGCTTCCTCGTGTGCCTCGCCGGGCACCGCCATCAGGCACAGCACCGGCGCATCGATACCGGCCTGGCGTAGCGCCAGGGCTTCGGCTACATGCGCCACGCCCAGCCATGTCGCACCGCCGGCCAGCGCGGCGCGCGCGCACATGACCGCGTCATGCCCGTACGCATCCTGCTTGACCACGGCCATGATCTGAATTTCACGGTTGCCGTCACCAGTCAGCTGGCCGTGCAGCGCGGCCACGTTCGCGGTAACCGTGCCGAGATCTACGGTTGCCTGCCTGTCCATCACGCCAAATTACCTGGTGCGATGGCCTGCGGTGGCCAGATGCCACTCGGACATGTTCACAAATTGCGACATAAGTGCGCCGTTACGCGCAGTGGATGTTACCAAATATCTCTTCCGATGTGGGTGTCTGTGTACAAAACTAGAGCAATCCTCCATTAGGCATACAGGAAGGACACAGCGACATATGCGGTGGAAGCAATGGCGCGTGGGAGTGGTAATCCCGGCCGCAGCGCTGCTGGCGGCGACGATGGCGGCGCTACCAGGGTCAGCCGTCGCGTCCCAGGCGTCTCAAGCCTCGAACCCGATCAAGTGGGGCCTGTGCAGCGCGCCAGGCCACGGCGAGGACTGCGCGGACGCGACCTACACGAACGTGGGCTACAAGGGCTACTACGTCGGCCATGACGAGCCGTCTACCCTCTTCTACAGCAAAAAGGCGGGTTCGGGGAACAACGACACCTACCTGCTCAGGCTGCCGAAGGACCCGCCGGTGACGCCCAACCAGAGCGGCACCGGAGGTACCGACAACTTCCAGCTCCATCCGGCCTTCTGGTTCGGGATGGCGATGTGCGATTCACAGTCCTACCCGGAGTTCACCACGACCTGTAATCCGGACACGGACGCCAACATTTTCAACAGCCCCGATCCGGCGTCGCCGAACTACATCGGCCACCACCCCGGAACCGCTTTCATGGAGATGCAGTTCTACCCGCCCGGCTGGGTGCCGTGGCCCGCGGGTAACAGCTGCGACGCGCGGCAGTGGTGCGCGGCGCTGAACGTCGACAGCCTCAGCCAGAACCCGGCCGGACAGCTCAACAACTCGGCCTGCCAGGCCCAGGCCGGCACCGAGTACGTGAACTTCGCGTTCCTCACCAAGGACGGCACCGCCCAGGCGCCAGCGAACCCTGTCCAGGCGACCGCCGCGACGTTCACTCCCGACCCCCAGCGGGACCTGTTCATGAACTCCGGCGACGTGCTGTCAGTGCGGCTGTCCGACACCCCGGCGGGCTTCCGTGTCATCGTCAACGACCTGACCGCGCGCATGTCCGGGTCGATGACCGCAAGCATCGCCAACGGGTTCGGCCAGGTGGACTACCAGCCCACGTCGTCGACCTGCAACATCACGCCGTACGCGTTCCACCCGATGTATTCCACGTCCAGTCCGGACACCCGCGTCCCGTGGGCGGCCCACTCGTACAACATCGCCTTCGCCGACGAGATCGGCCACTTCGAATACTGCAACGCAGTCAACCCGACGAACGGCGCCTGCACTTCGGCCGGGGTGACCGAGAAGGATGGCACACTCGACAACGACGACACCGGCTGCTTCCCCGCCGCCGCGAGCACGCTGATCCAGATCAGCGGGTGTCTCAGCGCGGACAACGATTTCGACGGGCCGGAGTACTTCAACAACTGGCCGGGCACTGGGTCACGGGCGCACCAGGTCCAGTTCGACGCCCAGCCGATCACGTTCACCAGCCCGCTGTTCAACGGGTTCCAGCGCTACTCACAGGTCGCGTTCGAGGCCGACCTGCCGCGGATCGAGGTCGCGGCGCTGGGCGGGCCGGGGCCGTTCTGCAACAGGACGACGGGCGCCAACTGCGTGAACCCGCCGCCGGGCGCGCAGTTCTATCCGTTCTTCACCACGGCGCGAGTGGGTGCTGCCTGCGTCTGGCGGGAGGGCGGTCCCAACCTGCCAGGCGCGACGGACACCTTCGGCGGGTCGTCCACCACAGCGTACGGCCCCCTGCTGAAGCTGGCCTATGCCGCGGTGGTCAACGGGCAGCCGTCGGTGAACTTCGTATACAACGATTTCCGCCAGATTCTGCCCAACAACCCCTGCTAAGAGGGTTTCGACCATGATCATGGGTCGTTTACGGTAACTATTCCCGGCTACGACCCATGATCATGAAACTTAGCTCTTGCTGACGGCGCGGAATGCGTCGGGCAGCGCTGCGATGACATCGGAGGCGCCAATCGGTGCCTCCGATGTTGTCGTTTCGGGTGTTTGTGCGCTTTGCCGGTTTTGCGGGGTCTGTCCGACGGCGGTCCCGCCGACGGCGGCCAGACGGGCGGCCAGGCCGTGCAGGTACGCGGCCGCCATCCCCGCCTGCGCGGGGGGCAGGCCCTGGGCCAGCAGCGCGCCCGCCAGACCGGACAGAACGTCTCCGGAACCGGCGGTGGCCAGCCACGGCGTCCCGGTGGGGTTAACCAGGACGGGTTGGTCGTCTGGCGACGCGATGACCGTGGTCGAGCCCTTGAGCAGGACCGTGACGCCCAGCTCGCCGGCGCCGCGTCGGGCGTAATCGAGCCGGTGTGTTTCGATGTCGGCCGGTTCGGCACCGAGCAGCCGCCCGAGCTCGCCCGCGTGCGGCGTGATCAACGTCGGCGCGTCGCGATCGGCGCGGCCCTTGAGCCGCGCCAGCAGCGTGAGCCCGTCCGCGTCCACCAGCACCGGAACGGTCGTGTCGAGCACCGCGGCAAGCCGGTCGGCGGCCGCGTCCGTGGTGCCCATCCCCGGACCAGCGACCCAGGCCTGCACCCGGCCGGCGGCGGTGGGGTCGTCGCCGTCGGACAGCGCGGTTATCACCGCTTCCGGCCATTCCTGCCGCACCACCTGTGCGGCGGCCGCCTCGGTCACCACCCGGACCATCCCCGCACCACCGTGGATGGCCCCGCCGGTGGCCAGCACGGCCGCCCCGGTGAACCGGTCGCTGCCGGCCAGCACGCCCACCACGCCGCGGCGGTACTTGTCCGACTCAGCGCCCGGGCGGGGCAGCAGGCTGCGGATATCCGCGTGCTGCGGGGCGCGAGCGGCCGGGCCCTGATCGAGGTACGGGCCCAGGCCGATGTCGACCAGCTGCACCGTTCCGGCGTGGCTGGCGCCGGGATCGATGAGCAGGCCGGGCTTGAGGACGCCGAAGGTGATGGTGACGTCCGCGCTGACCGCAGGGCCGGCCACGACGCCGGTGTCGGCGTCGATGCCGCTCGGCAGGTCGACGGCGACCACCGTGGCGTTCTCCCGCCGGGCCCGCTCCGTCGCGGCGGCGAGGCCGGCGTAGGGCTCGCGCAGGCCGCCGCGCCCGCCGATGCCGAGCATGCCGTCGAGGATCAGGTGCGCGCCGGCGAGGGGATCCGCGCTCGGGGTCCCGGTCAGGACGCGGCCGCCGGCGGCGCGCAGCGCGGCGGCGCCGCCCTCGTGCACCTTTGTGCCGGGGGCTATCGCGGTGACCGTCGCGCCTCGCCGGGCCAGCGTCGCGCCGGCGTACAGCGCGTCGCCGCCGTTGTCGCCGCTGCCGGCCAGGACGACCACACGCGCTCCGTAGCACTGGCCGGGCCGTCGCTCGAGCAGCCCGGCGCACGTCGCGGCCAGACCGCCCGCGGCCCGCCGCATCAGCGTGCCCTCCGGGAGGGTGGCCATCAGCGCGCGTTCGGCCGCGCGGACCGTCTCGACGCGGTATGCCTGCCGCATCAGTTGTCCGCGAGGGCCAGCCGGACCGCGTCCGCGAGCTGGCCGATGACCCGCTCCGCCAGCCCGGCGTCCCGCGCCTGGACCATCAGCCTGATCTTGGGCTCGGTCCCGCTCGGCCGGACGATCACCCGGCCATCGCCGCCGAGCTGCGACTCGGCCCGCGACACCGCGGCGTCGAGGCCCGGTCCGAGCCGCGACCCATCCCCGGGCACATTGAGCAGCACCTGGGGATACTTCGGCATCATCCGGGCCGCGGCCGCCATGGTGAGCCCGCGCCTGTTCACCGCGGCCAGCAGGTGAAGGCTGGTCAGCACGCCGTCGCCGGTCGTCGCGTGTTCCAGCATGATGATGTGCCCGGACTGCTCCCCGCCGAGCACGTACCCGCCGTCGCGCATCGCCGCCGAGACGTGCTTGTCGCCGACCGGGGTCTCGATCACCGCGATGCCGGCGTCGCGCATCGTCGCGTGGAACCCCTGGTTGGACATGACGGTGACCACCACGCCGTCGCCGGCCAGCCGTCCGGCTTCCTTCAGCTCAGTGGCAAGGACGGTGAGGATCTGATCGCCGTCGAGCGGCTCCCCGTGCTCGTCCACCGCGAGGCAGCGGTCGGCGTCGCCATCGTAGGCGATGCCCGCGTCAGCGCCATACTTGATCACCGCCTCGGCCAGCGCGTCCAGCGCGGTCGACCCGCAGCCCTGGTTGATGTTCAGCCCGTCCGGATCGACACCGATCGGGATCACGTCCGCGCCCGCCCGCCGCAGCGCCCGCGGCGCGATGCGGTACGCCGCGCCGTGCGCGCAGTCCACCACCAGCTTGAGGCCGGCCAGCGGCCGACTCTGCCCGGTGGCACCGGCCGACGGCCGGCTCTGCCCGGCGGCGACGGTGGCCTGCAGGTGGTCCAGGTACCGCTCCTGCTCCTCCCCCGCGTCGCTGACCCGCCCGAAGTCACCCGCGACGCGAGGCGTGCCGCTGCTCATGGCGATGCGGTATTCGGCCTCGATCTCGTCCTCGACCGCATCCGGCAGCTTGACGCCGCCGCCCCCGAAGAACTTGATGCCGTTGTCCTGCGCCGGGTTATGGCTGGCCGATATCACCACGCCGAAATCGGCCGCGAGCGCACCGGTCAGGTACGCGACGCCGGGGGTCGGCAGGACGCCGAGCCGGAGCACGTCCACGCCCTGGCTGGCCAGTCCGGCTACCACGGCCGCCTCGAGGAACTCCCCCGAGGCGCGTGGATCCCGGCCCACGACCGCCATAAGACGAGTCCGCCCACCCGCGGCGAGCGAAAGCGAGCTTCGCGGGTCGGCCGGTCGCGACGGCCCCTCGGGGCCGTCCGGCCGGGTGACACCAACGGCGGGAAGCGTCGCAGGCGGGGGGTCCGGGGGGTTGGTTTGTACCCCCCGGAAAAACACTGCCGCGGCCACGGACAGATCCATAGCCAGGCGTGCGGTCAGATCATGACCAGCGACGCCGCGAACACCGTCCGTACCGAACAACCGCTGGCCCAACCGAACCGCTCCCACCCATGTCGTGCTTCCCTGACCGGCTGTTAGCGCTTGGAGTCTGTTAGCGCTTGGAGTACTGCGGGGCCTTGCGGGCCTTCTTCAGGCCGTACTTCTTCCGCTCCTTGACCCGGGCGTCCCGGGTGAGGAAACCAGCCTTCTTCAGCGCCGGGCGGTTCTCCGGATCGACCAGGGTGAGCGCCCGGGTCACGCCGAGGCGCAGAGCGCCCGCCTGACCGGTGACACCACCGCCGGTGATGCGGGCCACGACGTCGAACTTGCCCTCCGCGCCCAAGGTCACGAACGGCTCGTTGACGAGCTGCTGGTGCACCTTGTTCGGGAAGTAGTTCTCCAGAGACCGGTCGTTGATCTGCCACTGGCCCGTGCCGGGCAGGATGCGGACCCGTGCGATCGCCTCCTTGCGGCGACCGGTGCCGGCACCGTGCCCGGTGACCACCGGGCGGCGCGTGACCGCGCGAGCTGGAGCGTCCTGCGCGGTCTCCGTCGTGTACTCCGACGGAACACCCTCGCCGTACTCGTCGTCGCCGCCGAATTCGGGGTACTCGACGTCGTCCTCGTCCAGCGTCTGGGTGCCAGCGGGCTCAGTCACGTTCTCTATCCTCTACTTCTCACTGGTCGATCTGCGTGATCTCGTACGGCTGCGGCTGCTGCGCCTCGTGCGGGTGGTCGGGACCCGCGTAGACCTTGAGCTTGCGCAGCGTCTTCCGGCCGAGAGAGTTCTTCGGCAGCATGCCCCGGACCGCCTTCTCCACGACGCGCTCCGGATGGGTCTCCATCAAGCTGGAGTAGGAAACCGAACGCAACCCCCCCGGGTAACCCGAGTGCCGGTAAGCCCGCTTCTGCTCCAGCTTGTTACCGCTCAGCGCCACCTTCGCCGCGTTGACCACGATCACGAAGTCACCCGTGTCCACGTGCGGGGCAAAGATCGGCTTGTGCTTGCCACGGAGCAGCACCGCCACATGGCTGGCCAGCCGCCCGAGCACGATGTCGGAGGCGTCGACGACATGCCACTGCCGCTTAATGTCACTGTCCTTCGGGCTGAAAGTGCGCACAGTCCTGAGCCTTCACATATGTATCGTGGTCGTGTCCGGCAAACCGGCCGGTATTGTGCCGGTCCGCCGAGCGTCGGGGCCGCGCCACCGCAGGCGCGGTGGGGCCTCGCGCGTCGCGCATGACGCCAATGCAGCATACTCCGCCTGACCCCCCAATGCCAAAGCGACGACTGCCAAAGCGACGCCCCGGAGCGACCCGGGACGCTACCCTCATCGTTATGACTTACCAGGGCCCGGACTACCAGACCGGCCCCAGGCTTCACGGACCCGTCAGCGGCCCGCAGCGTGCCATGTCGTCAGGGGCGCGAGACCCGGCCCGGGGCTTCCCGCCCGGGCGCTCCCACACCCAGCCCAATGGCTACCCGCCGGAAACCGCTCACCCGCAGGACGACGGCTGCCCAGAGGGCAACGGCTACGCCCAGGGCAACGGTCATGCGCAGAGCAACGGTTACGCGCAGGGGAACGGCTACTCGCCGGTCAGCGGTTACCGGCCGAGCGAGTGGCATGGCGCCGCCCACGATGACGACTCGCTCGCGGACGGCCCCCCGGCTCGCGACCCGTCGCCACGGCGTGGCGCGGGCATCCGCCGGCTGCTGCGCCGTCCCGTCGTGCTGAGCACGGCCGCCGCGCTGGTACTCGCCGCCGGAGGCGGAGTCGCCTATCACTTCGCCACCCAGCACCATTCGACCGTCATCCACCCAGGCACTTCACTGAAGCTGCCGGCCACCAATCCCACCGCCGGGTCACCGTACTTCTCCGCCAAGCTCGGCAAGTGGCAGCACATCAGCACCCGGAAGCAGGATCCCACCCCGCTGAGCGTCACAGAGCTGTTCCCGCCCGCCTTCCAGCTGCCGGACGGCGGCCAGTTCAGCCGGGCCGCCGCGTCGGTCAACAAGGACTGCACGCTGGCGGTGTTCGGCCAGGACATGCAGACCGCGCTCCAGTCCCCCAAGTGCTCCCAGGTGCTGCGGGCCAGCTACGTCTCCGGCAACGGCAAGATGATGGGCACGATCGGCGTGGTCAATCTCGACACCGCCAACGATGCGCAGCAGGCGGGCAAGCTGAGCGGACCCGACGAGCTGATCGCGCCGCTCGCCGCCTCCCGAGGCCCGGCGAAGAACCTGCTCAACGGGACCGGCATGGTCTACGCCGTGGCCAAAGGGCACTACCTGATCCTGATGTACGTCGAGTTCACCAGCACCAAGACGCCGTCCGGCAATGCCCAGAAGCTGCAACTGGTGAACTTCGCTCAGGACATGTTCAAGGGCAGCGCGAGTATCAGCCTCAGCCACCGGATGCTGTACGGCAAACCCGCACCTGTCGCGTAGCGTCGGCCCGGGCGGCCAGTTCGTCATCGGGCGGGTACCCGACCTCTTCCAGGCACAGCCCGTGGGCAGGCATCACCCGCACCCCAGGGTCGCGTACACCTGCTTCCAGCACGCCCAGCGGCCAGTTCACCGCCCGGCGACCCTCGCCCACCGGGATCAGCGCCCCCATCAGCGCCCGCACCATGTTGTGGCAGAACGCGTCCGCGACCACGCGGGCGACCGCTATGCCGACGTCGTCGCGCCGCCACTCCAGCCGCAGCAGCGCACGGATCGTGGTGGCTCCCTCGCGCCTGCGGCAGAACGCGGCGAAGTCGTGCTCTCCGAGCAGCCGTCCGGCCGCCTCGTTCATCGCGTCCAGATCAAGCCGCCGCGGATACCACAAGGTGCGGTGCCGCTCCAGCGGATCGGCCAGTGCCCGGTCATCGCACACCCGGTAGGAGTATCGCCGCCACAGCGCGGAGAACCGCGCGTCGAAGCCGTCCGGGACCGGCTCGGCCCCGAACACCCGCACGTCGGGCGGCAGAACCCCGCTCAGCCTGCGCACCAGCTTGTGCCCGTCCGCGGCCCACCACTCGGCCGGCACGTCCAGGTGCGCCACCTGCCCCCGCGCGTGTACCCCCGCGTCGGTCCGCCCCGCGGCGGTGATCTCCGCCGGTCCGGGCAGCCGGAGCACCTGCCCCAGCGCCTCGCTCAGCACCGCCTGCACCGTCCGCCGCCCCGGCTGGGCAGCCCAGCCGGAAAACGCCGACCCGTCATAACCAAGAACAATTTTCACACGAACGGACGGTGGTTCCTCCGCCAAGGCTTCTCCCCCTGGCCAGCGGCACCGATGGCACCATCGGGCACGCTCTAGTAGCGCTACTGATCGGTTTGAGCGGCACCGATGGCACCACCGGCATGTTGCCCACTCTGGAGGAGCCGCACCCATGCCACATCCATGTCGTCAGGACAGCATGGTTGTGACATCCATGTCGTTAGCGGGTGTGCTTACATGACCGGACTAAAGCTTCTCATCCTCGTCGTCGGTAGTCTCAGGGGTTTCCTCAGCCTCAGGGGCCTCGTCAACCTCGTCGACCACGTCGGTGCCCTCGGCCTCGGCGGCCGCTTCTTCGGCCGCATCAGCCGCCACGGCGGCGGCCTCGGCGGCCTCGGTGGCGGCCTCCGCCGCGGCTTCGGCGGCACTGGCGGCCCTCGCGGCGGCCGCGGCGGGCCGGGGCTCGGCCCGGCGGGTGCGACGACGCGGCCTCGACTGGACGGGCTCGCCCTTGACCAGCTCGATGACGGCCATGGCCGCGTTGTCGCCCTTCCTCGGACCGATCTTCGTTATCCGGGTGTAGCCGCCAGATCGCTCGCTGAATTCTGGGGCTATCTCCGCGAACAGCGTATGCACCACGACCTTGTCGGTGACCATGGTCAGCACCTGTCGCCGGGCGTGCAGATCCCCGCGCTTGGCGAAGGTGATCAGCCGCTCGGCCACCGGGCGGAGCCGACGGGCCTTGGCCTCGGTGGTGGTGATCCGGCCGTGCTCGAACAGCGCGGTGGCGAGATTCGCCAGGATGTGCCGCTCGTGGGCCGGGCTGCCGCCCAAGCGGTGACCCTTGGTGGGCGTGGGCATGTGTCCTTCTCCTCGGTTCGCAGCACCTAGTACTGCTCAGTCTCCACGTAGCTGTCGTCGTCGTCGGCGTAGGCGCCCACCGCGCTGCTCGGGTCGAACCCGGGCGGGGAGTCCTTCAGCGACAGACCCATGTCGGTGAGCTTCTGCTTGACTTCCTCGATCGACTTGGCGCCGAAGTTCCTTATGTCGAGCAGGTCCTGCTCGCTGCGTCCGACCAGTTCGCCCACCGTGTGGATGCCCTCACGCTTGAGGCAGTTGTAGGAACGGACGGTCAGGTTCAGGTCCTCGATCGGCAGGGCCAGGTCCGCGGCGAGCGCCGCGTCCGTTGGCGACGGGCCGATGTCGATGCCCTCGGCGTCCAGGTTGAGCTCGCGCGCCAGGCCGAACAGCTCGACCAGCGTCTTGCCCGCGCTGGCCACCGCGTCCCGCGGCCGCATGCACGGCTTGGTCTCGACGTCCAGGATCAGCCGGTCGAAGTCGGTGCGCTGCTCGACACGGGTGGCCTCGACCTTGTACGTCACGCGCAGCACCGGGGAGTAGATCGAGTCGATCGGCACCCGTCCGATCTCCTGTCCGGGCTGCTTGTTCTGGGTAGCGGAGACATAGCCACGGCCACGCTCCACGGTCAGCTCCATTTCGAGCTTGCCCTTGGCGTTCAGCGTCGCCACGTGCAGTTCCGGGTTGTGCACTTCGACCCCGGCCGGCGGAGCGATGTCCGCGGCGGTCACTTCCCCCGGCCCCTGCTTGCGCAGGTACATGACGACCGGCTCGTCGTGCTCGCTCGAGACCACGAGCTGCTTGACGTTGAGGATGAGCTCGGTGACGTCCTCCTTCACCCCGGGAACCGTGGTGAACTCGTGCAGGACGCCGTCGATCCGGATGCTCGTCACCGCGGCACCGGGGATGGACGACAGCAGCGTGCGGCGCAGGCTGTTGCCGAGGGTGTAGCCGAAACCGGGCTCGAGCGGCTCGATGACGAACCGGGACCGGTGGTCCGACACGACCTCTTCGGCCAGCGTCGGCCGCTGTGCGATCAGCATTGCGTTGTTCCTTCCTCACGGGCATCCGCCATATGACGCCCACGAAA
>JAFARZ010000148.1 GCA_019245115.1 Streptosporangiaceae bacterium
CATCGGGACGTGGGACGAGACAACGGGACGATCACACAGAGTAACGGACGGGTGGTCGCCGGCTGCCGGACGGTTTGTGAACGCGCACGCCCCTCGCGCCTACACGTATGGGCCACACATTCGCCGTTCGCGTTCGCAAACGGCGTCTGGGCAGGTCAGAGCCATTGCTACGAAAGTAGCTTGACTGACGTCACGATCGTGAACGTCGCGATGCCGACCATCGGCCGGTCGCTGCATGCGTCGGGGGCCGAACTCCAGCTCGTCGTGTCCGGCTACACGGTGAGCTACGCGATGATGCTGATCACGGGGGCACGGCTGGGTGACCTCTACGGGCGGCGGCGGATGTTCGTGGCCGGCGTGGGAATCTTCACGCTGGCCTCGCTGGTCTGCGGGCTCGCGCCAGGCATCGGCGTGCTTATCGCCGCCAGGTTCGTCCAGGGTGCGGGGGCGGCGGCGATGATGCCGCAGATCATGAGCGTCATCCAGGTGCGGTTCGACGGGGCCGAACGGGCGCGGGCGCTGAGCGCGTATACGGCCGTGCTGTCCTCCGGCTTCGTGGCCGGGCAGGTGATCGGGGGCGTGCTCGTGACCGCGAACCTGGGCGGCCAGACCTGGCGCCCGGTGTTCCTGGTCAACGTGCCGATCGGGCTGGCCGTGCTGGCCATGGTGCCGCGGCTGGTTCCGGCCGACCAGCCGGCGGGCACGCGGCGGCTGGACCTCGCCGGGCTGGCCATCGCCGTGCCGGCGGTGTTCCTCATCGTGCTGCCGCTGATGCTCGGTCACCAGGAGAACTGGCCCGGCTGGGTGTTCGCGTGCATGGCCGGCGGTCTGTTGCTGGGCGCCGTCTTCGTGGCGGTGGAGCGCCGGATCGCGGCACGAGGCGGCGACCCGCTGCTGAACCTCGCGGTGCTGCGCGCGCCGGGCCTGGTGCCCGGGCTCGGCGCCGTCGCGGTGCTCATGCTCACCTACGGCGGCTTCCTGTTCGCGTTCGCGCTGCACCTCCAGGCCGGGCTGGGCGACAGCGCGATGCGGGCCGGGCTGACCTTCGCGCCATGCGCGCTGGTGTTCGGCTTGTGCGGGTACTTCTGGCGGCGGCTGCCGGACCGGGCGCACCATCTGCTGCCGGTGCTCGGCTGCCTGGCGGCGGTCGGCGGTTACCTGGCCGTGGCCTGGGATCTGCGGTCGGGCACGTCCGGGGGGGACCTGCTGCAGGTGCTGCTGGTCATCACCGGGGCGGCGCTGGCGCTGGGATTCAGCCCGCTGGTCACGCACGCGCTGGTGCGGGTGCCGCTGCGGCACGCGGCGGACGCCAGCGGGCTGCTGACCACGACGATCCAGCTCGGCCAGGCCGTCGGGGTGGCGACGTTCGGCAGCTTGTTCCTCACGCTGGACGCGGAGCGTTCTCCGGGCTCGGCGGTATCGCTGGCCTCTGGGCACGCGCTGGCCTCTGGGCACGCGCTGGCCTCTGGCAACGCACTGGCCTCTGGGCACGCGCTGGGGGTGACTATGGCGTGGGTGGCGGTCGCGATGGTGTTCAGCGTGGCGGCCGGGATTCCGCTGGCCCGGACGGTGGCCGCGGCTCGGCGGCCGGCGTGAGCCGGTGGCGGAGGGCCAGCGCGGCCAGGACGGTGGCGAGGCCAGCCAGTGCCATGCCTGGTCCGGCGCCGACACCCATTGCCACGGCGCCGGCGATTGACGGCAGCAGGCCCTGCCCCGACATCAACCCGGTGGAGTTCAGGCCGAATGCCTGGCCGCGCAGCGAGGACGGCACGCTGTCCAGGAACGCCTGCTGGATCCCGAGCATGTAACCGAAGCCCAGCGCGCTGACGAACAGCAGGCCGGCGACGATCGGGAGCGGCAGCCGGAAGGCAAAGGCGAGCATCGGCACGCCGAGCAGCACGGCCAGCGGGAAGGCCAGCCGCTCCCGCGTCGCGGCTCGGCAGAACCGGCCGACGACCATGTCGCTGACAAGCATCCCGGTCGGCATCGCGGCGAGCAGCGGACCCGCGGTGCTGGCCGGATGGCCCAGTGCGTGCGTGTACGGGACGATCAGCGACTCGGCGCCGACCACACACGAGCAGGGCAGCCACTGGGCCAGCAGCAGGCCGCGGATGACCGGATCGGCGAACAGCCGGGCGTTGCCGGCCAGCGTGGCGTGCACGGTTCCGCGCGCTTTCTTCCCTCCCGGCCGCCCCGCGTCGCGGGCGACGGCGGCGCGGGGCGGGCGGGAGCGAAGGCCGAGACGGATCAGGGAAGACAGCACCAGGGCGCAGCCCGCGACCAGCAGCAGCCGGCGGGCCGGGAGCAGCGCCAGGATCGCCCCGCTGATGCCGAGCCCCAGGATCTGGCCGCCGGCGGAGGTGAGGCTCATGATCGAGCGGCCGACAATGAAGCGGTCGCCGTCCAGCACGTCCGCCAGCAAGGCGGAGATCGCGGCGTTGAACACCGGGGCGGCCATGGCCGCCACCGCGACAAGCCCCAGCATCACCGCGACGGGCAGGCCGGGCGCCAGACCGATCAGCAGGCCGGGGGCGGCCCTGATGAGCAGGCCCGTGGTGATGACGGTGCGCGGCGGCAGCCGGTCCGCCAGCGAGGTGAACAGCATCCCGCCCACGACCTGCGGCGCGAAGCCCATGCTGAACGCGAGAGCGGCCAGCAGGGCCGACCGGGTCTGGGCGTAGACGAGCACCGACAAGCCGAGGATCTCGAACTCGGTGCCGAGGACGTACATCAGCTGACCAGCGAACAGCAGACGAAACTCGCCGACTCCGAACACGGATCGGTATGTCGTACGTACCGATGCCGGGGGTAGCTTCGTCGCGGCTGTCATACTCGCCATCCTGGGGAACGCGGGCTTGCCGGGATACTCTTTCGTCGTGGGACGAAAGGTGGGGTGAAAGGAGGCGGGCGTGCGTATCGCGGCTGGCAGCGAGGACATAACGACGAGCCGCTTCGCCCTCTCGCCGCTGTGGGAACTGCTGTCCGCGCTGCGCCTGCTGACCGGGCGGTCGTGGCAGGCGGATGAGCCGGCGCTGCGGCCGTGGCTGGTCCGGACGAGCGACCGGTACCGGCGACTGCGTCGCGAGGTGGACCTGGATATCGTGAACGCGCTGGAGCCGCAGGGGTGGGGCGCTGACTTCCTCGCGCCGATACCGGCCGACGTGTCCACCACGATCGATGACCTGCTAGCGCAGGTCCGGTCGACACCGCTCGCGCAAGCCCACCGGGAGGTCGCCGAGGCGCTGCGGCGGCAACCGGCAGTCCAGCCCCGGCTGCGGCAGATCCTGACCAGCGATCAGGTCACCGGCTACGTCGCGGACGTGCTGGCCGTCGCGTGGCAGGTGCTGCTCGAACCCGAGTGGCCGACGTTGCGCGCCATTCTCGAACGCGACGTGGTGTATCGCGCCGGGCAGCTCGCCGCCAAGGGCTGGGCCGCCGCGCTGGCCGGCCTGCATCCCCGGCTCAGCTGGCAGGGCGACGGAATCGAATGTAGTCAATGGCAGGAGGAGGACCAGGCGCTTGGCGGGCGGGGGCTGCTGTTCGTGCCTTCGGTGTTCATCTGGCCGAGGCTCGCGATGCGGCTGGAGCCCCCGTGGCCGCCGGCGCTGTTCTACCCGGCACGCGGGGTCGCGGCGCTGTGGGAGCGTCCGCGACGGCCGCTGTCCGTGGCCGGCCTTGACCGGCTGGTCGGCCCGTCTCGCGCCGCCATACTCCTGGCGCTCGAGAACCCGGCCAGCACCAGTCAGCTCGCCGCGACGCTAGGGCAGTCGCTGGGCGCGGTTGGCGACCATCTGGCGGTGCTGCGCGACGCCGGCCTGCTGAGCCGGGCGCGCTCGGGACGCTCGGTGCTGTATTCCCGCACGCCGGTGGGAGACGCCGTGGTCGCGGCCGCCGGCGTCCGTTCAGCGGAAGCGGCCGCGGGCGTAGGCTCGGAGTAGACGCGGCTGGCTTGCCGTCCGCTATTTCGCGATATATCGTGGGACGCACAGCTTGGCTCGCAACAGGGCGGTCTACGGAGGGCACCATGGCGGCATCTAACATTCGCGTGGGGGACGCGGAGCGGGAAGCGGTGGCCGCGCAACTGCGCGAACACTACGCGGACGGCAGGCTCACGCTCGATGAGCTCAATCAGCGGCTGGATCAGGCGTTCGCCGCTAAGACGCGCGCCGACCTGAACGCGGTGACGCGGGATCTTCCCCTTACCCCAGGGCAAGCCGTGAACAGCGGGACGAATGCCTGGCAGGACGCCACTTCCGGGCCTTCCGGCTACGCCGGCCGCTCCGGGTACTCGGGTTACTCGGGGTACACCGGTGGCGCGGGACGTGACCGGGGCCGGCCGTTTGCCGTGCTGGCGCCGCTGATGGCGTTGTTCTGGCTGTTCGTGATCCTGGGCGGCCTGTTCGCGTTCGGCTTGGGCGGGGAAAGGCCGCTGGCCATCGTGTTCTTCCTGGCCGCGCTGGCGTTCCTGCGGCGGATGTTCGGCCGTCGGCGCCGCCGCTTCGGCGGACCGCGCGGTCGGCGTTGCGGCCGCTACTGGTAGGCACTGGCACCAGCCATTGCCGGTAGCCGTCGGCTGGATCGACTGTCCTTCCGTTGCTCTGTCCCGGGGGACGCTTCCCGTGATGCCAGGGAACGATTTATCGTTGAATAAATCGGTCTCGCGGAACCGGGAACTCGATGACGATGCGATATGACGTCCGGACCGGCAAGGTCGTCCCCGACGATGGTCACGTCCGTGTGCCCGGATGGGGCACACCGTGGCAGCAGGGCCTGGGGCAGCAGAGATACAGCTATGACCTGCGGATCGGTGACGCCGAGCGCGATGCGGCCATGGCCCAGCTCCGGGAGCACTTCGCCGATGGACGGCTGTCTCTCGACGAGCTGACCGAACGCATTGACGGCGCCCTCCGGGCGAAGACGCAACGCCAGATCGACGCCCTGATGGTTGACCTGCCACGGCTCAGCAATCGCCAGCCGGGCAAACGTTCCGGCGACCCGGACAGCGAACTTACCGACACGGGCCGCTATCTCGTGCTGCTCCTGCTGCTGTTCGCGCTGGCCGCGTGGCTGCTGATGATGGCCTGGATGTACAGCCACGCATATCCGTACAACGGGCCCATAAAGTAATCCCGCTCAGGGGTTCTTAGGCGCTGGCCAGGGCACGCAACGGCACCACCAGGTACCGGAAATCCGGCGGCTCGTCGGCACGCTCACGCACCGTACCGGTGATGACGGCCGGCCTCGTCGGGCTGCTGAACTCAAGCCGGATCCGCGCCTCCTCACCTCCCTCCTCCCTGTCGACTTTCTCGCCGTCCTCAATGTTCTCTCCCTTCTCCCCCTTCTCCCCCTTCCCTGACGCTTCGGCCTCGGCCGCCGCGGTAAGGGCCGCGCCGAGCCCGTCTAGCAGGTAATCGGGCCGGAACGCGATCGTCGGCTCCTCGCCGCTGAACTCCGCGCTGACGGTTTCGCGCGCCCGTGCCTGTCCCTCGGTCCCGGCCTCGATGGTCACCTTTCCCTGGCCGAAGCTCAGCCGTACCGAGCTGCCGCGCTCGGCCACGAGCGCCACCCGCTTCACCGCCGCGGCGAAGGATGCGGCGGGCATGTCCGAACGGCAGCCGAACTCGGCGGGGAAACGCGACTTGTACTTGATGAACTCACCCGCGATCAGCCTCGTGGTCAGCCGGCGGCCGCCGCTCTCGAAACCGATCATCGCGTCAGCCGCTCGCAAGGAGGCGGCCGTGCCGCCCCTGGATGTGTCGTCACCGCCGGTGAGCCGAGGCCACGAAGCACCGTCGTGCTGCTCACTGCGGAGCATGATCTGCACCGGGACGCCGGGCGACATCATCCGCGCCGAGTCGGCCAGGGTCCTGGCCGGGATCAGCACGGTGACGTTCAGGTCGGGTCCCGAGGGCTGCCAGTCCAGCTCGCGCATGGCCAGGCGGTACCGGTCGGTGGCGGCGAGCGTCATCGTGTCGCCTACCAGCTCTATGTTTACCCCGGTCAGGATCGGCAGCGTATCGTCCCGGCTGGCGGCCGGAACTACCTGGCCTATCGCCGCGGCCAGCGCACCGCCGTCCACCGTCCCGGCCAGACCGGGCAGGTCGGGTAGTTCCGGGTACTCCTCAACCGGAAGCGTCACCAGCGTGAATGCCGCCGCGCCGCAGGTCAGCGTGACATCCTGGCCGCCGTCGTCGAACTCCACCGGAAAGCCCGGCAGGCTGCGGGTGATCTCGGCCAGCAGCCTGCCGGGCACGAGCACGGTGCCGGGCTCAGCCACGTCGGCCGGCACCCGGATCCGGGCCGACACCTCATAATCGAAGCAGGACAGCGTCAGCGAGCCGTCTTCCGTTGCCGCGAGCAGCAGCCCGGACAGGATCGGCAGCACCGGCCGGTTGGGCAGAGCACGCGCAACCCAGGCCACCGCCTCGGTCAACGTGTCCCGCTCGATACTGAACCGCATTCATGCCTCCGCGCCGCCTTGCCGTCTGCCCTCGCATACTCGCTTCCTTCGCATACTCGCACGAGGGTCTGACATTCTGGCGCACGTTTTCGGAGGGCCGAATAGGCGCGCCGCGGCGCCAGGGCGGACGAATCACATCAGACCGGGAGGAGCTGCCTCCAGCGTCGCCTCGATCGCCTTGACCAGAGCCCGCGCCGATTCCGCGGTGAGCTCGACCGCCACTCGCGCCGAAGGCCCCTCCGCTGGATCAAGGAAGTCGATGTTCAGCGTGTGCTCGGCCTGGGCGTGTACCGGGTGATCGAAGTAGACGCTGGCATCCGTCACGCGGAACCACCCGGTCGGCCCCTTGCCGCTGCCGCTGACGGTGATCCGCTCGGTGATATATGTGCACATTTGGCCTAATTCTTCCCTGTCAGGTACTTGCCGTACCAGTCCCAGATCCGCCGCCAGGCGTCCACCGCCGCTTCCGGCCGATAAGACGGCCGGTCCACCTGCATGAACGCATGCCCGGCGCCCTCATAGGAGTGGAACTCGTATGTCTTCCCGTTCGCCTTGAGGGCTTCTTCGAGCTGGGCCACGTCGGCCGGGGCCGGGCTCTGGTCGTCGGCGCCGAACAACCCGAGCAGCGGGCAGGCGAGGTCCGCCACCTTGTCGATGACCGGCGGCCAGCCGTACAACGGGTGTCCCTCGGGCGCGGTCCGGTTCACGTGGCCGCCGTAGCAGTCGACCGCCGCCTGCAGCGGCATGCTGCAGGCGGCGAGCAGGGCTTGCCGGCCGCCCGAGCAGTGGCCGATCACGCCGGCCTTGCCGTTGGAGTTGCTGAGCCCGCGCAGGTACGCGACGGCGCCGGCCACTTCCCCGATCAGGCGCTCGTCCGCGATCGGCAGCGCGCCCTTGGCCCGCGCGGCGGCCATCGCGTCGTCCGGATCCGCGGCCGGCGCCTCACGGTGGTAGAGGTTGGGCATGACGGCGTTGTACCCGCCGACGGCCAGATTCCGGGTGAACTCCTTGGTTTGCCGGTCGTAGCCCGGCAGATGGTGGATGACCACCACTCCCCCGACTGGCCCCGGCCGCATCGGCCGGGCCGAGTAGGCCTCGATCTGGTCGCCGCCATGACCGGCGATCGTGACGGTCTCGGCAAGTACCGCGTCGTACATCCGTAGCTGCCCTCCAGTTGTCGTATACAGCCGGCCACATTACTACTACAGTGCCGCAAGTGGGCACCATGACAGGATGGTGATCATGACCTACCTCGCCGCCGATGACCGTTACACCAAGCATCCATACCGTCGCTGCGGACGCAGCGGCATCAAGCTGCCCGAAGTGTCGCTGGGGCTGTGGCAGAACTTCGGCGACGGCAAGCCGATCGAGGACCAGCGGGCGATCCTCCGCCGCGCCTTCGACCTGGGCGTCACGCACTTCGACCTGGCCAATAACTACGGACCGCCCTATGGCCACGCGGAGATCAACTTCGGCCGGATCATGCGCGAGGATCTGCGCCCGTACCGGGATGAACTGATCATTTCCACCAAGGCTGGGTACGATATGTGGCCCGGTCCGTACGGCGAATGGGGCTCGCGCAAGTACCTGCTGGCCAGCCTCGATCAGTCGCTGCGCCGGATGGGCCTGGAGTACGTGGATATCTTCTATTCGCACCGTTTCGACCCGGAGACCCCGCTCGAGGAAACCATGGCCGCGCTCGATACCGCGGTGCGCCAAGGGAAGGCTTTGTACGCGGGTATTTCTTCTTATTCAGCCGAACGAACGGTGGAGGCTTGTTCCATACTCCGTGACCTCGGCACACGGTTGCTGATCCATCAGCCGTCGTACTCCATGCTGAACCGGTGGATCGAGGGTTCCGACAACGGATCCCCGAGCCTGCTTGACGTCCTGGAACGCGAAGGCGTGGGGTGCATCGCGTTCTCCCCGCTGGCCCAGGGCGTGCTCACCGGGAAGTACCTGGGCGGCGTGCCCGCCGGGTCGCGTGCGTCGATTTCCGGCGGCTCGCTGTCCGGGAATCAGTTGTCGGAGGCCACGCTGGCGCACGTCCGGGCACTGGCGTCGATAGCCGAGCGCCGGGGCCAGACGCTGGCCCAGATGGCGCTGTCCTGGGCGCTGCGCGATCCCCGGGTGACGTCGGTGCTGATCGGCGCCAGCAGCGTCGCGCAACTGGAGGAGAACCTGGCCGCCGGCGGCAACAGCACGTTCACCCGGGAAGAGCTGGACGCCATCGACCGCGACGCGGTGGAGTCCGGCATCAACATCTGGGAGGTGTCTTCCAGGGGGTAAACACCAACCCCCCGGACCGCGCCTGCGACGCTGTATTTTCTGGGGGATACAAACCAATCCCCACACCCCCGGTCGGCGACACTGCATTTTCATGGGGGATACAAACCAATCCCCCGCACCCCTCGGTCGGCGACGCTGCTCGCCGTTAGTTTCGCCTGGCCGGAAGGCCTAAAGGCCTTCCGGCCAGGCGACCCGCGAAGCTCGCTGGCGCTCGCCGCTGGCCACCCGATGCGGCCCGCCGGGGACGCGGAGCTGGCTGCGCTCGCCGCGGGGCCACCCGATGCGGCCCGCTGTGGCTACTTTCGCGCAGGATGTAAGCATTCTGGAATAACGTTCGTTTCCGGCGTTTCGGCCATATCGCCTTCGTTAAGATGCGGCACTCTGCTGGATAAGCTACGCGTATCACTACATAGCAGACGCATGGGTAAACCATTGCATGGAAGATAGACGCCCTCTGGAAAAAAGGGCGCCGGAAACCGGTGCCCTTTTTTCCCGCGAGGCCTTTTTATTCCGAGCCATCCAGCGCGACCACCGTGCCCATATCGGTTATATCGTGGCAAAGCGGTGGCGCTCCCGACATGCGCAACGCGATTTACTTCTGAGGGGGCCGGGACGCGGTAACGCGTCCCGGCTACCCGACCGGCGCGCCGGTATGCCGCCGCGACCATAAGGACAAGCAGCGACCCGGCTGGACAGTCGAGGGAACCGGAACACCAGGCTGGTTCCGCTGGACCACGCCAAGCGGCCGCACCTACACGAAGGGACCCAGCATCTACCCCGACTAGGGTCCCTGTCATACGGGTGAGCCGTCTCGGGCATGATGAGCGGTGACACAGGGAGCGGTGACACAGGAGGGAGTGTCTGATGATCGGCACGTTGCGCGCGGTGGTGCTCGACGCACCTGACGTCCGGCGGCTCGCCGCGTTCTATACCGCCCTCGGCGGGTGGACCGAGCTGTACGGCGACGACGAGTGGATCACGATGGGGACCGGGGACGGGTGGCGCATCGCCGTGCAGCTCAGCCCTGGCCACGTACCGCCGCGGTGGCCGGATCCGGCGTACCCGCAGCAGGCGCACCTCGACCTGCGCGTGCCGGATCTCGACGCCGGCTCGGCGAGGGCGGTGGAGCTGGGCGCCGATCTGCTGCGCAAGAACGAGAACTGGCACACGCTGGCCGACCCGGCCGGGCACCCGTTCGACCTGTGCCTGTTCCCGGCGAAGCAGGAGACCACGCTCATGGGCGTGATGCTCGACTGCCCGGACGCCAAGGAGCTGAGCACGTTCTACTCGGAACTCCTCGGCAAGCCCGTCACGTACGAGGGCGACGGCGTGGCGATGATCGGCGAGGACGGGGCGCAGCCGGTGATGTTCCAGCAGATCACCGAGTACCACGCGCCGCGGTGGCCCGACCCGGCGTATCCGCAGCAGTTCCATCTCGACGTCACGGTCGACGACGTCGACGCGGCCGAGGCGGCGGTGCTGAAGATCGGCGCCACCTCGCTGTCCTACGGCGGGGAGAACTGGCGGGTCTACGCCGACCCGGTCGGCAAGCCGTTCTGCCTCTGCTGGGATTAGAAACCTCAGCCGAAGTACGTACCGCTAGTTCAGGGCCTGCTAGCTCAGGGCAGTGCTAGCTCAGGGCAGTGCTAGCTCAGATACGTGCCGTACCAGTTCCAGATGCGCTGCCATCCGTCCATGGCGGCTTCGGGGCGGTAGGCCGGCCGGTTCACGTTGAAGAACGCGTGTCCGGCCCCCTCGTAGGAGTGGAACTCGTAGGTCTTCCCGTGCGCCTTGAGCTCGTCTTCGAGTTCGGCCACCTGATCCGGCGACGGGTACTGGTCGTCGGCGCCGAACAGGCCGAGCAACGGGCAGGTCAGGTCCTTGATGAGGTGCTTGATCGGCCCCACCTTGAGCGGCATGCCCTCGGGCGGAGTACCCACCACGAACGCGCCGTAGCAATCGACCGCCGCCTCCAGCGGCAGGCTGCACGCGGCCAGCACCGACTGCCGCCCGCCCGAGCAGTACCCGATGACGCCTACCTTGCCGTTCGACGAGGTGAGCCCGCGCAGGTAAGCCGCGGCGCCGGCCACGTCGCCGACCAGCCGTTCGTCCGGCACGCCGCCCTTGGCCCGGGCCGCCGCCGCGGCATCGTCGGGGTTGGCGCCCGGCGCGTCCCGGTGGTAAAGGTTCGGCAGGACCGCGTTGTACCCGTGCACCGCGAACGTGCGCGCGATCTCCTTGGTTGCCTCGTCATAACCCGGCATGTGATGGATCACCACGACACCGCCGAACGATCCGGGGCCCATCGGCCGCGCCGCGTAGGCTTCTATCTCGTCGCCTTCGTGGCCATGGATGGTGACCGTCTCGGCAAGCATCACGTCATACACCGGCACTCCTGAAGGGTTCGCTGCGGGCGCTCAGATCCTACTCGGGTTCGCCCGCCAGATCGGCCCAGTAGCGGACCATCACCCGCTCGTGCGCGAGGCCCGCCCGCAACGCCCGCAGTTCGCCGGATTCCGGGAAGCACTCGAGGTCCCGTTCCAGCTCCTCGTACTCGCGCAGCTTCGCCCGGTGCGCCGCCGCCTGACGGGTGGCGATCGGTTTCGGGTCGGCGCCGAAGTAGATCTTGAGCAGGCTGGTGTAGCGGATCTCCGGCAGGTCGTCGGCGGGCGCCGCGGACAGCCACGCGCTCAGCGCTTCGCGGCCGGCCGGGGTGATGCTGTACAGCTTGCGCCGTCGCCCGCTCTGCTCGCGGACCTCGCTGAGGTACCCGGCCCTCGCGAGCCGCTCCGGCTCGGCGTAGAGCTGGGTGTGCTGCAGCGACCAGAGGTTCCCGATCCCGGTGGCCACCTTGGCCTTCAGGTCATAGGGAGTGACCCCCTTCTCGCCCTCGCCCTCTGCATGAGCGATGAGGCCGAGCACGATGTAGGACGTCGGAGTCAGCCGGATGCCTGCCAATAGTTAATCCTGGATGATAATTTTGGAACGATTTTCGAGGAACCTTCCTGGTGGAATCGTAGCGCAGATCTTCCCGCGCGGATTTCTCCATGCCCGGTGACGACGCAGCGGCCGGCGTCTGGCACTATAGGTAGCAAATGAGCAGGTCAGATTCGCCCCAGTTCCCGGTGACCGTTACCCGGCTTCCCGTCACGCGCTGCGAGATCTGCGGGCGCACGGTGGCCTACCGGCCCGGTCAAGCAAGCACAGTGCTGACCGAGCACTACACCAAGATGCACCCGGATGCCATCGCCGACGCCGAACCGGAACCGTCTCCTTAAGCCCCGGACGTGACGCATGAGTATCGCCACGCTGGCGGCCTGGCTGATAACCGCGAGCATCGGCGGCTACATGCTGCACACGTGGATCGCCCGCGGCGGCCTCAGCCACCAGCGTGCCACCGGGGTCGGAGTGCCGCCACCGGTGGTGTTCGGCCACGCGGGCGTGGCGCTGACCGGATTGGCGGTCTGGGCCTGTTACGTGGCCACGCGCTGGGTGGCGCTGGCGTGGCTCGGCGTCGGGCTCATCGGGACCGCGATAACCCTGGGCATCTGTACGGTGACCATGTGGACTCCGTACCCGGTCCGGGTGCCGAGCGCGGAGCCCGAGCCGGCCCCGGCGGCGACCGCGCTCGGCGGCGACCTCGGCAACGACCTCGGTTCGGGCGAGCACGCGTTCACGATCACCGATGAGATGATCGCGGAGCTGTTGTCCGATCCGTTCCCGGCCGGGCGATCCCCGCTCCCCGGCCGACGGCGGCCGGAGGTCCATCTGCTGCCGCTGATCCCTGTCTGTCATGGCTTCGCGGCCCTCGCCACGTTCATGCTCGCCACGGTCACCGCCGCCAGCGCAAGGTAGCGGAAGATAGCGAAGGTAGCGGAAGATAGCGAAGGTAGCGGAAGGTAGCGGAGGTAAAGCACACCGGGCAGCCGGCCCCGATTGGGCGAACCCATGACACATCAGGCACGCTTGAACCATGGCAGAAACGCTGACAATGATGGCTGTGCATGCTCACCCGGACGACGAAGCCTCGAGCACCGGGGGCGTGCTCGCGACCTACTCCGCGCAGGGCATCAGGACCGTGGTCGTGACCTGCACCAACGGTGAATTCGGAGACGCGCCCGGCGGTATCAAGCCGGGCCAGGACGGCCACGACGAGCAGGCCGTCGCCCAGCAACGGCTCGCCGAGCTGCGCAAATCCTGCGAGATCCTCGGCGTCACCCATCTGGAACTGCTCGGCTACCACGACTCCGGTATGCCGGACTGGGATTACAAGGACCGGCCCGACGCCTTCTGCAACATCCCGCTCGCCGACGTGGCAGCCAGGATCGTAGGCCTCATCAACCAGTACCAGCCTCAGGTGCTCATCACCTATGACGACCGCGGTCCCTACCAGCATCCCGATCATGTGCACGCGAGCCGCTCGGCTCAGCAAGCGTTCGCGGAGAGCGGAATTCCGGCCAAGCTGTACCTCAGCGCCATGCGCGGCAGCGATTTTGTGAAGGTCTGGGAGGCGCTGCGCGAGCAGGGCGTCCAGGTGCCGGAATGGGAGCGGGACCCGGAGCGGGAGCGGCAGGCCGCCGAGTCCGAGGCGCGGATCACCACCAACGTGGACATCCGGCCGATGCTGCAGCGCAAGCGCGACGCGCTGTTCGCGCACAGCAGCCAGATCGAGGACTCCTGGTTCAGCCAGCTACCTCCCGAGATCACGGAGATGACCTTCGGCCACGAGCACTTCATCCGGGCCGCCGACAGCACCGGCACCCCGGTGCCGGAAGACGATCTGTTCACGGGTCTGCGCTGATGACCGCTGGCCAGGGGGCGCGGGGGATGGAGTCCCGCACACCAGACAGCGTCGCCGGCGCGGAGGATCTTATCGAGCGCTCAGCCAAGGCCTTCATCGCGGCGATCCCGCAGCAGCCCGAAGACGATGGCTACTTCGGCCCGGCCAGCATCACCTGGCGGCTGGCGGCGGACCTTTCCGCTCCGGTGGCAGGCCTGCGCGGGCTTCTGATGCAGGCCCTGCACCCGCTGGCTATGGCCGGCGTGGACCAGCACAGCGGCTGGCGCCGGGACCCGGCCGGGCGGCTCGCCGCGACGTCGGCCTACCTCGCCACGCTCACCTTCGGCGACCGGGCCACCGCCGATCGAGCCGCGGCCCAGGTCCGCCGCATCCACGATCACGTCCGCGGCACCGACCCGGTGACGGGCCGCCCGTACGCGGCCGGGGATCCCGCCCTGCTGCTGTGGGTGCATGTCACGTTCGTCGACTCCGGCCTCGCCGCGGCCCGCGCGTTCGGAACCCCGCCCAGCAATGCGGAAGCCGATGCCTATATACGCGAAACGCGTATATACGCGGAACTGCTCGGCGTCCCTCGCGACATCATCCCCGCGGACCAGCGGGGCCTGGCGGAGTATGTGAGGTCGGTCGTGCCGGAATTGATGAACACGCCCGCGGCCGAGGAGGCCGCCGGCTACCTGCTTGATCCCCCCAACATGGATCCCGCCGTCGCCGACCTGTGGCAGGAGCTGCGAGACGCGGTGCTCGCGGTGCTGCCGGACTGGGCGCTGGACCGCTACGGCTACCGACCGCCGCCCCCGCTCACCGCGGAACGCCGTGACGAGATACGCGGCGCGCTCGGCATGTTCGACGCGGTCCTCCTCGGCGAGCCCGGAGTGCTGGAGGCCCGGCAGCGGATCACCCTGCGCCAACGTGACGTCCATTGAGGCGCAAGATCATGATCGCCGCGGGCGCCGCCGCCGCCGGGACGGCCGGGCTGGTTCTGTTGCGCCGACGAGGCAATCTCCGGATCGCGCGCGGCCTGGCCGCGCTCCGGCTGGCCGCCCGCGGCGGGGCCCGTTACGCGAGCAACGCGCCGAAACTGTTCGCCGCGGCCGGCGAACACCGTCAGCAGCTGCGCAACGACCTGGCGCTGCGCACCGCCGAGGACGTGACCGCCACGCTCGGCACGATGAAGGGCGTGCTGATGAAGCTCGGCCAGATGGCCAGCTACATCGACGACGGCTTGTCCCCCGCCGCGCGCCGCACCCTCAGCAGGCTTCAGGACAGCGTGCCGCCGATGAGCGCCGACCTGGCCGCCCAGGTCATCGAGGAGGAACTGGGCCAGCCGCCGGACCGCCTGTTCGCCGCCTGGGACCCGGAGCCCATCGCAGCCGCTTCCATAGGTCAAGTTCATAGAGCCATTACCACGAACGGCGTCGCTATCGCGGTCAAGGTCCAGTACCCGGGTATCGCCGAGACGATCGAGGCCGATCTCGGCAACGTGGCGCTGCTTCGCAAGATGCTGCGGATAATGGCGCCGAGCCAGGACGTCCCCGCGCTGCTCGCGGAGTTGCGTGACCGCGTCACCGAGGAGCTCGACTACCGGAAGGAGGCGCGCAACCAGCAGCTTTTCGCCGACTACTACGACGGCCATCCCACGATCGGAGTGCCGCGGATCCTGGGCGAGTATTCCTCCCGGCGGGTGGTGACCAGCGAGCTCGCGGACGGCGCGCGGTTCGCCGAGCTGGCCGGCTGGTCGCAGGCCGAGCGGGACCTGGTCGCCGAGACCATCTACCGGTTCGTGTTCCGCAGCCTGTACCAGGCGCACGCGTTCAACGGGGACCCGCACCCCGGCAACTACCTGTTCCATGGCGGCGGCCGGGTCACGTTCCTGGACTTCGGGCTGGTCAAGTACTTCACCGCCGACGAGCTGAGCCCGCTGGAGGCGATGGTGCGGTACCTGTGCGTCGAGCACAAGCCGGAGTCGTTCCGCGCCGCGATGGTGGACGCCGGGTTCCTGCTGCGGGAGACCCCGCTCCCCACCGATCAGATCGTCGAGCACATGGCGGTGTTCTACGACACGGTGCGCGAACGCGGGCGGCGGACGATGACCGGAGACTACGCGTCCGCGGTCACCCGGCGGTTCTTCGACTTCCGCAGCCCGCTGGCTCCGTACGCGCGGATCCCGCGGTCCTACGTGATCCTCCAGCGCATCAACCTCGGCCTGTTCGCGCTCCTCGGCGAGCTGAACGCCACCGCCGACTGGCGGCTCATCGCCGAGGAGATCTGGCCGTTCGTCCAGGCGCCCCCGTCCACCCCGATGGGCGAGGCGGAGGCGGCCTGGCTCGCGGCCCGCGGCGAGCGCCAGCGAGCTTCGCGGTCGCCTGGCCGTGAAGGCCTGGAAGGCCTTCCGGGCAGGCGAAACTAACGGCGAGAAGCGTCGCGGGAGGGGGGCCTGGGGGGTTGGTGTGTACCCCCCAGAAAAAACACCCGCAGGTACGGGGCTGGGCGGTACCGGATGAACTGGGGCGGGGTCGCCACCACGTTCCCGCCGACGACGAACAGGTTGTAGCCGGGACCGAGGTCCGCCGCCGCGCTGTTCATCTGGGCCGGGCTCGGCACATGCCACGAGCCGCTGCTGAGCCGGTCGAGCAGCGTCTGCACCGCGGTGATCGTCTCGGCCGGGGTGAACGCGCAATGCCCGGCGCGGTTCACGTACACCTGGCGAAGCAGGCTGCCGTTCCCCGCCCGGTCGACGACGGACTGGTAGGCCTGCTCGTTCTCCGGCACGACGAGGCCGTCGCCGGTGGTGTGCATGGTCAGCACCGGAATCGAGATGTCGCCGTTGAAGGCGATGTTGTTCTCCAGGTACTTCACCGCGCTGGGATCGGCGCTCACCCGCGGCGCCTTGGACAGCTTCAGCAGGTCGGAGAACAGGCTCAGCCCGGCCGCGTGGTACAGCGCGACGACTTCACGGAGATCAACCGACCTGGCCAGATCGGCGAAGTAGTCGACCCCGGTGTTCCACGAGGGATTGCCGCCCGCGCGCCCCTCCAGCTCGGACCGGAAGTCGAAGGCGAACGGGAACGTCACCTGCGAACCCCACTCGTACTGGTTGGCCTCCTGCGCGACGTAGTCGTTAGCCGCCGGTTCCGGCGACGTCGGGGTGAACCAGCCCGGGGTGTCGCCGAGCGCGGCGACCAGCGCTAGCCGGGCCCGGCCCTGCGGCGTCTGCTGCGCCTTGGCCCCGGCCGCCTCCGCGGCGGCCAGGTTCGCGCCCCCGTTGGATATGTTGACGACCTGCACGGACGGGGCGAGGAGCTGCTTGAACGCGAACTCCGCGTCGAGCGCGGTGTTCCAGGTCGCCACGCCGCCGGACAGCACACCGCACATCGGCAGCGCCGCGTTGAACCGGTTCGGGTAATCCTGGATCAGCCCGGCCGTGATGATGCCGCCGAGCGAGTGTCCCCAGGCGACGGTCCGGCTCGGCGCGCCGTACGTGCTGGCGAAGACGTTCAGCGTGCTGATCTGGTCCGGCAGCGCCTGCTCGATCGCCCAGCCCGTGGTCGCGTAGGAGGAACCGGCCAGCGCGAAGCCGTGGCCGAGCATCCAGCCGCCGGTGACCGGGTCGCCGACGTCCTGGGCCGGGTTGCTGCCGCCGGGCACCACGTAACCGTGGCTGTACAAGAACAGCGTGCCGTTCCAGGCGCCGGACGGGCACTGGATCTCGTACTTCGCGCCGTCGGCGAGCGCCCCGTTCACGGTGGTCACCGAGCCGGTCCCGCCACAGGACTGGGCGGCGCGCGCCGAGCCCGTTATGACCGTCACTCCGGCGACCACCAGCCCGGCGGCGACCCCAATTCGGGCAAACTTGAACGCGCGCACCATCGCACCTCGCTCCCGCGGTAACGTCAACCAAACGCAACTTAACGCGCCGGTAGCTTCCTCCGAAAGGCCCAAAGCAGGCGGGCCGCGTCTTTCTCCGGGAGGCGGCGGATCGCCTCGCGGAACGTGACGCCGGACATCACCCGGATATGCTGCTCGGTCCACGCGGTGACGTATCCTGGGTCGGACTTGCTGATCTCCCGCAGCACCCAGCCGATCGCCTTGCGGATGAAGAACTCCCGCTCGCCGAGCATCGGCGTCGCGTACCGGTCGAACCGGGCCAGGTCCGGCTGGCCGGCCCGGACCGCGGGCAGCAGCGCGAGCAGCGCGGCCCGGCGCACCCAGAAGTCCTCGTCGAGCGCCCACGCGTCGATCCGCTGCCCCGCGTCCGGATGCTCCAGCGCGATCCGCCCAGCGACGCCAGCCAGCGGATCGACGAGCGCCCAGCCGGCTCCCGCGCGGATGAGCCCCTCCACCATAGGCAGGTCAGCCGCGCTGAGGGCACGCACCCGCAGGCTCAGCAGCTCAACCGCGGCGATCCGGCGTTCCCAGAGGGCATCGTCCCAGAGCGCGAGCGCCCACGCGACGATCTCGTCCCGGGTGAGCTCCGGATGGCGCCGGGCGGCCGCGGTCACCATGCGCCTGATATCGGGCAGCGTCACGCCGAGGAAGTCCAGTTCGCTCTTCAGGTAGCGCTTCTCCTGCGCCGCCCGTTCCGGCGTTCCCAGCGGGCGGAGCGCCTCGACGACTTCGTCTGCCGCCGGCCGCGGATCGAAGGTCATCAGAGTGTGTTACCACAGCCGTTCTGCGAAGATGGGGTTTATGCCGCGCCGGAACCGGGTTACACCCTATGGGGAGCTGATCGCGGTCGCGGACCGCGGGATGTTCTGGGGTAACCGCGGGCCGCTGATCGACGACGACGGGCAGCTGGCGCGGTACTCCCGCGGGAAAGTCTGGATGATCTGCGTGCTGTCGTACAAGGGCATCCGGCGGGTTCAGTGGTCGCCGCGGCGGCTGACCGAGCTGTACTTCCTGGACGAGGCGACCGCGCTGGCCGCCGGGCACCGGCCGTGCGGCGAGTGCCGGTACCGGGACTATCAGGAGTTCAAGCGGTGCTGGGGTTCGGTGTTCGGCGGGGTGCCGCGGGTGCAGGACATCGACGGCCGGCTGCACTCGGATCGGCTGGTCGGCGGGCTGCGGCGGGACAAGTTCGGGAGTGCCTCGGTGCGCCGCACGTTTGCCGCGTCGGCGTCGTCGCTGCCCGCCGGGGCGATGGTGTCGCTGGACGGTGAGACGTGGCTGGTCCATGGCGATGAGCTGCTGCGCTGGACGCCCGGCGGGTACCGGGAGCGGCGTCCGGTGTCGTCGGTTCCGGGCGACGTCACGGTGATCACGCCGCGCGCCACGGTGTCGGTCCTGGCGGCCGGATACCGGCCAGTGTTGCATCCCACGGTGTTGAATTGGCCTGGGCCTCCGGCCGCGGCGTTAAACGCCATGGCGTCAGGCGCCGAACCAGCCGGGGACGTCCAGGCGGAACGTCGGTCCGGGAACCATCGTCCTTAGGTCAGCCTCGAGCTGCGCGAGCTGGGAGGCGCCCAGTTCGGCCGCCCAGCGGGCCCTGATGTCCTCGAAGATCATCGCGGACAGGGTGAGCGCTTCCATGCCCCGCGGGGTGATGCGGATCAGCTTGCGCCGGTGGTCGGTGTCGTCGCCGGCCTTCTCGACGTAGCCGAGATCCTCCAGCCGGTCCACGGTCTTGCCCGCGGCCTGCTTGGAAACGCCCAGCCGCCGGCCCACCTCGGTCGCGGTGGCGCCGCTAGGCCCGATGGCCTGGAGCGCGAAGCCGTGCGCCGACCGCATGTCCGGGTGGCCGCGGCGGGCGAGTTCGGCGTGCAGTTCGTCGATGATCGACCGGAATCCGGCGAACAGCAGCAGCGGCAGCTCGAAGCCATACGTGCTTGACACTGATCGACAACCTCGTTTACTGTTTTAGACAACCTGGTTGTCTACCTTACATCTTCTTCGGAGGTCTCGGGCATGTCCGCTTTCCCTTCTCACACCATCGAGTCCGCGCCGCCGGCCGCCCGGCGAACCATGGCCGCGACCCGGGACCACTGGGGTTACCTGCCGTCAGCTGTCGGGAAGCTGGCCACCTCGCCGCATACCCTCGACGGCTTCATGAAGCTCAACGGCATCTTCGAGAGCTGCACGCTCGACGCGCTGGCCCGCGAGGTTCTGGTCATGACCGTGGCGACCCGGAACGGCTGTCACGTCTGCGTGGCCATCCACACCCAGCGCCTGACCGCGATGGAGGCCAGCCCGTCGCTGATCGCCGCGTTGCGAGACTCCGCGCCGCTGGCCGATCCTCGCCTTGAGGCCGTGCGCGTGTTCACGCTGCGGGTCCTGGACACCACGGGCGACGTGGGCGAGCCGACGCCGCGGCCGGAGGCCCAGGCCAATTCAGCGCCGCGGCCGGAGGCCCAGGCCAATTCGGCACTGCGGGCGTTCCTCGCAGCCGGGTTCACGCCGCAGAACGCCCTGGAGGTCGTGCTCGGCATCGGCACCTACACCCTGTCCACCCTGGCCAACCGCCTGGTCGGGGCGGCACTGGACGAGCCACTCGCCCCCTTCGCCTGGACCGCGAAGGGGTACGTTGCGCCAACCATCCCCACCTGAGGGGTACGTTGCGCCAGTCATCCCCTTCGAGGGGGCGGGAAAGCTATTTGGGGAACCAGCCTACGTAGAAGATGCCCAGGCCCAGGGCTACGAACATGCCGGCGATCAGCCAGAAGCGGACGACGATCGTGGTTTCGGCCCAGCCGGCCAGTTCGAAGTGGTGCTGCAGGGGCGCCATGCGGAACACCCGTTTACCGGTCAGCTTGAATGAGCCGACCTGGATCACCACGGACAGCGTGATGATCACGAACAGCCCGCCCAGGACGAGCAGCAGGAACTCGGTCCGGGACACGATGGCCAGGCCGGCCAGCACGCCGCCCAGGGCCAGTGAGCCGGTATCGCCCATGAAGATCTTGGCTGGCGGCGCGTTCCACCACAGGAACCCGAAACACGCGCCCATGACGGCCGCGGCGACGACGGCGATGTCCAGCGGGTCGCGCACGTTGTAGCAGTTCTGCGCGAGTGCGGTGGTGCAGTCGTTGCGGAGCTGCCAGTTGCCGATGATCACGTATGCCGCGAGGACCAGGATCGCCGCCCCGGTGGCCAGCCCGTCAAGTCCGTCGGTGAGGTTCACGCCGTTGGACGTGCCACCCACCATGATGATGACCCACACGACGAAGAACACCGGGCCGATGGAGATCCCGAAGTCGTACAGGAACGACAGGTGCAGCGACGCCGGGGTGATGTCAACGTGGTCCGGGTAATGGATGGCCAGGAGCGCGAAGATCGCGCCGACGATCGACTGGCCGGCGAACTTGGCCCCGGTGCGCAGGCCGAGGCTGCGTCGCATGTACAGCTTGATGAAGTCGTCGGCGAAGCCGACCAGGCCGAGCCCGGTCATCAGGAACAGCACCATCAGCCCGGATGCCGACAGCGGCGAGCTGCTGAGGGTGAACAGGTGCCCCACGAAGTACCCGGCCAGCGTGGCGACGATGATAACCGTGCCGCCCATGGTCGGCGTGCCGCGCTTGCTGAGGTGCCCGGCCGGGCCATCCGACCGGATCTCCTGGCCGTAGCCGCGCCGGGTGAACAGCCGGATCGCGATCGGCGTGCCGAACAACCCGACCGCCATGGATACGGCGGCGGCCAGCAGCATGGTTCTCATCGCTCCGCCTCCGCAAGCAACTCGGCCGCGACGCTCTCGAGGGAGGCGGCCCTCGATGCCTTCACCAGCACAATATCTCCCGGTTTCAGCCGATCGCGGAGCACCGCGAGCGCGGCTTGCCCGGATGGGACCGCGAAAGCCTCGCCGTGCCAGCCGGCCACCTGCCGCGCGCCGTCCAGCACCGGCAGCGCCTCGTCGCCGACCGCGATCAGGCCGGTCACCCCGGTCGACGCCGCGTAGGAACCGATCTCCTCGTGCGCGGCTCGCGACATCGAGCCCAGCTCAGCCATGTGGCCGAGGACCGCGAACGCACGCCCGTCACGAGCCAGATGACCGACCGCGTCCAGGGCGGCCCGCACCGACTCGGGGTTCGCGTTGTACGCGTCGTTGACGACGATCACGCCATCGGCGCGCGCGGTGACCTCCATCCGCCACCGGCTGCGCGCGACCGCCGTGGACAAGCCGTCCGCGATGTCGTCGAGCCCCAGGCCGAGCGAACGGGCCAGTGCGGCGGCGGCGAGCGCGTTCGGCACCTGGTGGGCGCCATGCAGCCGGAGCGTGACCGGCGCGGCGCCTTCCGGAGTCAGCAGGGTGAAACTTGCCCGTCCGAGCGCGTCGAGCCGCACGTCAGCCGCTGTGATATCAGCCGGGCCACCAGCGGCGGAGAACGTGATCACCCGAGCGGCGGTGCGTGAGGACATGGCCAGGACGCGGGGATCGTCGGCGTTCAGGATGGCGACGCCATCAGCCGGCAGCGCCTCGACCAGCTCGCCCTTCGCGGACGCGACCGCCTCCATGGACCCGAACTCCCCGGCGTGCGCCCGCCCCACGTTCAGCACGACGCCGAAGCGGGGCGGGGCGATGCCGCACAGGTAGGCGATGTGCCCCAGGCCGCGCGCGGACATCTCCAGGACCAGGTACCGGGTATCCAGGTCGCACCGCAGCACTGTCAGCGGCAAGCCGTATTCGGTGTTGAACGAGCCGGCCGGGGCCACGGTCGGGCCGAGCCGCGAGACCAGCGACGCGGCGAGGTCCTTCACCGACGTCTTCCCCGACGAACCCGTGATTCCCGCGATAGCCACCGAAGGCAGCCGGGAAAGCACGAACCGGGCCAGCGCCCCCAGCGCCGCCACCACGTCCTCGACCACCACGCACGGCACGCCAGGCACGACGCGGGTGCCGAGCACGCCGACCGCCCCGGCGCCGACCGCATCGGAGGCGAACGTGTGCCCATCGGCCCGCTCCCCCACGACGGCGACGAACAACCCGCCGGGTCCGGCCCGGCGCGAATCCACCACGAACTCGCCGCGAACAACGACCGACGCGTCCCCGTGCACCGCCCCGTTGGTCACACGGGCGATATCCCCCAAGGTCAGCGGGATCATGCGCCCACTCCCGCCGCGGCCGAAGGCCCAGGCCAATTCAGCACCGGTGCTCGCTGCTCCAACGCGGCCCTGGTGACCGCGCGATCGTCGAACGGCAGCACCGCGCCGCCGACGTACTGACCGGTCTCGTGTCCTTTGCCGGCCACCAGCACGACATCTCCGCGACGGGCCAGCGACACCGCATAGGAGATCGCCGCGGCCCGGTCGGGTTCCACCACGATCCGGGCCCGCTCACCGGCCGGCACATCGAGCACGCCGTCCAGCATCGCGTCCAGAATGACCAGAGGATCCTCAGATCGCGGATTATCGCTGGTGAGAATGGCCACATCGGCCAGCCGCGCGGCGGCCGCGCCCATCAGCGGCCGCTTGCCGCGGTCCCGGTCGCCGCCGCAACCCAGCACTATTATCAACCGCCCCGCCGTCACCGGTCGCAGCGCCAGCAACACCGCCTCGACCGCGCCGGGCTTGTGCGAGTAGTCGACAAACGCCGTGAAATCGTCGAGGCCCGGCACCGAGACCCGCTCCAGCCGCCCGGGCACCCCCGGGCACGAACCCACCCCGGCCACCGCGTCCTCCAGCCGCACCCCGGCCTCCACCAATGCCACCACCGCAGCCAGGGCGTTGGACACGTTGAACACGCCGACCAGCCCGATCGACCCGTCCGCCTCCACCCCGCCGGGGCCGATGATCCGGAACGCCGACCCGTCCGCCCCGGACCGCACATCCACACAGCGCCAGTCAGCGTCTTCGCGGCCAGCCGCGGAGAAGGTGGTGATCGGCACCGGCGCCATCGAGGCCAGCCGCCGCCCGTGCTTGTCGTCCACGTTCACCACGCCGATCACCGGGGGCGTGAACAGCGAGGCCTTGACCTGGAAGTACTCCTCGAGCGAAGCGTGGAAGTCCAGGTGGTCCTGCGACAGGTTGGTGAACACCGCGACGTCGAACGACGTGCCGGCCACCCGGCCCAGCGCGAGCGCGTGGCTGGACACCTCCATGGCGCACGCGGACACGCCCCGTTCCCGCATGACCGCGAACAGCGCCTGCAGTTCGGGCGCCTCCGGCGTGGTCAGCGAACTCTCGAACAGCTCACCGCCGATCCGGGTCTCCACGCCACCGATCAGCCCCGTCTGATGACCCGCCATCCGCAGCCCGGACTCCAGCAGGAACGACGTGGTTGACTTCCCGGCCGTTCCGGTGACGCCGATCAGTCCCAGCGAAGCCGACGGGTTCCCGTACACCCAGCACGCGATCTCGCCCAGCCGCGCGCGGGGCTCGGCGAGCACGAACACCGGCACGCCGCAGGCGGCGGCGCGGGTCCGCCCATCCGGATCGGTGAGCACCGCGACCGCTCCCGCGGCGACGGCATCCGCGCAGAACGCCGCCCCGTGCACCGTGGCACCGGGCAGCGCCACGTACAGATCGCCAGGTCGTACCGCGCGGGAGTCGAGGGTTATCCCGGAGATGAAACCCAGGTCGTTCGCGGAAAATTGGGGGTTTCCGGCGCGGACACCCAGCAGCGAGCCTAGGCCCGTCAGTGGCCTGGGCTGGACGACGGCAGGACGGATGGCCACGGGGTGAGGTTACCTCTCACTTTGCGGTCAGGCGGACCTTAGCCGGCATCGCGCCGTCCGGCGGGATCTTCAGCGTGTCAAGCGCGAAGCGCATGACCTGATAGAAGACCGGTCCGGCCACGATGTCGCCGTAGTAGCCGCCCTTACGCGGGTTCTGTACGTTGACGGCTACGATGAGCTGAGGGTTGTCACCCGGGGCCATCCCGATGTAGCTCGCGCCGTATTTGCACAGGCACGTGCCGTTCCACTCCTGGGATGTGCCGGTCTTGGCGGCGATCGCGTAGTTCTGCATCTCCCCCCACGGCTGGCCGCCGGCCGCGTCGAATCCGGGGACCTGCTGGAGAATCTGGATCAGCTCGTGCGCGGTCTGCGCGGAGATAACCCGGCGGGACGGCGACGGCGGGGCGGGCTTGTACGCGCCGCTGGCCGAGCTGGTGCCCTCGACCAGGGTGGGCTGCACCCGGACCCCGCCGTTCGCGATCGTCGCGTACACGCTGGCCATCTGCACCGCGTTCACCGACACTCCCTGGCCGTAGGACAGCGTGTACCGGGTGTCCGCCGACCACTTGGACGGCACGGGGAGCAGGCCGGACGCCTCGGCCAGGTTCAGCCCGGTCGGCTGGCCGAGGCCGAAGTCGCGCAGGTACTGGTACTGGATCTGCGGCGGGACGTGCTGGACCACCTGTGACATGCCGATGTTGGAGGAGTGCGCGATGATCCCGGCGATGGTGAACCGCTCTCCCGGCGACCACTCCGCGTCGTGGATGACCGTGCCGCCCCTGATGATGGAGTAGGGGATGTTGTAGGCGGACATCGGCGTCTGCCCGCCGTGCTCGAACGCGGCCGCCGCGGTGATCACCTTCGCGGTGGAGCCGGGGTCGAAGATGTTCTGCAAACCGATGTTGGTGGTCTGGTTGATGTCGGTGATGTTCGACGGGTCGTAGGTGGGCCACTGTGCCATGGCCAGGATCCGGCCGGTGCCCGGCTGCATGACCACGACGCTGCAGTTGTCGGCCTTGGTATGGGCGACCTCCTGCTTGCAGGCCTGCTGCGCCTCGTACTGGAGCGCCGGATAGATGGTGAGCTTGACGCTGCTGCCGTTCGTCGCGGGCGTGCCGGCGCCGCCCAGCGGAATGGGCGCGCCACCGGATGTAATCTGCTCCCGCTCGCTGCCGGGACGGCCGGCCAGCAGGGCGTTGTCCGCCTTCTCGATGCCGGCCTCACCGGTCAGGCTGCCGCCGGCCGTGCTGGTGAAGCCCAGGATGTTCGCCGCGATGCCACCGTCGGGATAGTCGCGGATGTCTTGAGCCTGCGTCACGGCGACGCCGGGCAGGTTCATCTGCGAGATCGCGTTCCCCGCCGCCGAGGAGACGCCCCGGGCCAGCACGACGTACTTCGGGGAGGTCGGATGCTGGATGAGGGTCAAGATGGCGGCGGCCGGCATGGCGAGCTGCGGGGCGAGCTGGTCCGCCACGGATTGCCGCTGGCTGACCGGCATCTGCGTGGGGTCCGCGTACACCACGTAGGTCTGGACGGTCATCGCCAGCACCGACCCGTCGGCGGCGGTGATCGAGCCGCGCGTCGCGGGCAGCGGGATCGTCGTCCAGTGCTTGCTGTTGACGAGATTGCGGTAATAGCCGGACTCCATGCCCTGGAGCTGCACCAGCCGACCGGCGAACAACGACAACACGAAGATGATGCATAGCAGCGTGATACCAAGGCGCCGTGCCGGGTTTCCGCGGGCGAGCAGCCGCCGCGCCCGCGCCGGCGCGGAACGTACAAATTTCGACGAACGGTCTGTGGTGCTTCTTCTGGGAGCCTCGTCTGTCCGTAGGGGCCGGACATGCGGGACGGGGCGAACCGCGCGATCACGGCGATCACGGCGATCCGTTCGGTCCGGGCGGTCCTGGCGGTCCTGGCGGCTTGTTCTGCGGCGGGTTTGCGGTCGCCGCGGCCCGCTGGGACCCCGGCCCGGGCCGTCCATGGTCATGGGCGGACCGGGGCCGACGAGCTGAGCTTGCCGGAGGTGGGGTTGAGGAACAGCAGGTTGCTGTCGTGTCGCATGCCGAGCCCGTAAGCTTCCTGGGCGATCGTCCCTGGATTGCTCGCGTCCGCCACCTGCTGGTTCAGGGCCTGGATCTCCTTGTTCAGGTCGGCGTTCTGGTTGGTGAGGTTGGTGATCCGGTACGCCCCCGCGTCGAGTGTGGTGCTGATCACCAGCAGCGAGACGAGCGCGCCGCCGAGCAGGCCCACCAGCAGCAGGATGAAGGGCATCCGCTGCTGGCGGTCCGGCCGCTGCGGCGGCTGCTGCCCTTCGGGTGAGCGCTGCCGTTCGCGGGGCGGACGCTGGGTGTCCAGGGCGGTGGTGCGGACCGGCTGGACCAGCGGCGCCGGGCGGGTGTGCCGCGGCGACGTGACCGGGCGTGCCGGAGCGGTACGTCTGGGCCTCGGCTTGGTTCGCTGTTGTGTCTGCTGCTGTTGTGGTTGTGGTTGTGGTGTTCGCGGGGGCTGGTGCGTTCGGGACGGTGGCTCGGTTCGGGACGGTGGCGGCGTCCGGGAGGGTGGCTGGGTTCGGGAGGGTGGCGGGGTTCGGGAGGGTGGCGGGGTTCGGGGTGGTTGCTGCTTGGGGGGCGCCGCGGCTGTGCGCGGCTTGGTGGTCACTGCCATGTCAGTTTCCCCCTCGGGTCATGCCGCTTCCTTGATTCGCTCCGCGGCGCGCAGCCGTGCGGATGCGGCCCGCGGATTGCTGGCGACCTCCGCATCGCTCGGGCGCTCGGCGCCCCTGGTGAGCAGGCGAAGCTCCGGGGGCGCGATCGGAACCGGCAGCCCAGGCGGGCTCTGGTCCTTCGATCGCGCGGTCAGTTCCCTCTTCACGATTCGGTCCTCGAGGGAGTGGTAGGCGAGGACGGCGACCCGGCCGCCGACGGCCAGCAGGTCCAGCGCCTCCGGCAGCGCCCGGCGCAGCGTGCCGAGTTCGTCGTTCACCTCGATGCGCAGCGCCTGGAAGGTGCGCTTCGCCGGATTGCCGCCGGTACGGCGAGTGGCGGCCGGGATCGCGTCCCGGACGATGGCGCTCAGCTTCATGGTGGACGCGATCGGCGCGCGGGCCCGCTCGCGGATGATCGCGGCGGCGATCCGCTGGGCGAATCGTTCCTCGCCGTACTCGCGGAGCACGCGAGCGAGTTCGGCGGCCGGATAGCCGTTGACAACGTCCGCGGCGGTTCGCTGCCGGGTCCGGTCCATCCGCATGTCGAGCGGGGCGTCCTGGGCGTAGGCGAAGCCGCGATCCGCCTCGTCGAGCTGTGGTGACGACACGCCGAGGTCGAACAGCAGGCCGTTTATGCGCTCGTGGCCCTGTCGGCTCGCGGGGGGACGGCCCCCCGCACCCCCCGTGAGACCTAGGTAGTAGCTGGCCACGATGGCGGGGATCTCGTCGTAGCGGGCGTGCACCAGGGTCACCCGGGCGGCGTGCGGGCTCAGAATGTCGCGGGCCGCCTCGATGGCCGCGAGGTCGGCGTCGATGCCGATGAGCACCATGCCGGGGCAGGCGTCGAGCAGGGCACGGGCGTGCCCGGCGCGACCGAGGGTGGCGTCGACGAGCACCGCTCCGTCCCGCGCCAGCGCCGGCGCCAGCAGGTCAGTGACCCGCCCCGCCATCACCGGCACGTGCCGCCCGGCGTCCATCGTTCCCTCTTTCCTCCGCGCTGTGTTTCCCTCCGCGCCTAGACCTCGCTGCGCTCGGCCGGCTTGGGGCCCTTCACTTTCGAGCCGGTCCCCATCCGTGGCGCTGCCGGCTGGCACCGGGGAAGTGATGCCAGCAGGGAGCGACGGATGGGGACCAGGCACGCTTCCTTTAACCGGGGGATGCCATCCCCCGGACCCCCCTTGCCACGGTTACAGAATTCCGGGGAGCACCTCCTCGGCCGCGTCGGCGAAGGAATCCTCCTGGCCGGCCAGGTAGGTCTCCCAGGCTTCGGTGTCCCAGATCTCCAGGCGTGTGTTGGCGCCGATCACCACGCAGTCACGCTGCAGGCCGGCGTAGCTGCGCAAGGCCGGCGGTACCGTGATCCGGCCCTGTTTGTCGGGGATCTCGTCTGAGGCACTGGCGAAGAACACCCTGCTGTAGTCCCGTACCGCCTTGGCGGTCACCGGCGCGGTCCGGAGCGCCTCGGTGATGCGCGTGAACTCGTCCACGGGGAATACGTACAGGCAGCGTTCCTGCCCCTTGGTGATCACCACTCCCCCAGACAGCTCATCGCGGTACTTGGCGGGCAGGAACATGCGGCCCTTGTCGTCCAGCTTCGGCGCGTGAGTGCCGAGAAACACTGGCACTCACCTCCCGGGCCCTGCTGTGCAACCCCTGACGCTGGCAATTTCCGACTCTGCCTCTTCGACATGAGACCGCTTGCCCCTCCACTGCGCTCCACTGTACCCCACATTTCCCCACCGTCAACGCCCAAAACCCAGGGTTTCGCGCCCTCCCCTCCACAAACCCGCAGGTAGCAGCAGTGGAGCGAAGTGGAGCAAGCACCCGCCGCAGCACCTCCCGTCCTACAGGCCGAGCGAGCGAGCCCAACCGAGGGCGAGCGCAAGCGAGCGCCGCGGCGGTTGCCGTCCCAACGGGGCGGCAATTCCCGCCGCGGCCCCAAGCCGGCCGCGCGCCAGCGTGGCCTTGGCGCGGCAGGGAAACACAGCCTTGGCGCGGCAGGGAAACACAGCCTTGGCGCGGAGAGAAACAGAGAAAACGCACCCGTCGCGCATCGGCCGAAGAAGGACGTACTGTAGCGTTTGTCAACTAAGGCCTGGGGAGGCCACGTGGTACTGGACACCGGACGCGAGTCGGGGCGCCTGCTGGATGATCTGGTCCCAGCGGCTCGTAGGATCGGCGCTGCGATTGAGTCGGTGATCGAGGGCAAGCCGGGCGCGATCCGCCTGACTCTCGCGGTGCTGCTCGCCGAGGGACACCTGCTGATCGAAGACGTTCCCGGCGTGGGCAAGACGATGCTGGCCAAGGCGCTGGCGAGGGCCATCGACGGTAGCGTCCGGCGAGTCCAGTTCACACCCGACCTGTTGCCCAGCGATATCACCGGTGTGAGTGCCTACAACCAGGAACGGCGCGTATTCGAGTTCAAGCCCGGCCCGGTGTTCGCCAACATCGTGCTCGGCGACGAGATCAACCGGGCCTCACCGAAGACCCAGTCGGCTCTGCTGGAGTGCATGGAAGAGCGTCAGGTCACGGTGGACGGCACCACCTACTCGCTGCAGGCGCCGTTCATGGTGATCGCGACGCAGAACCCGGTGGAGATGGAGGGCACCTACCCGCTGCCGGAGGCGCAGCGGGACCGGTTCACCGCCCGCATCTCGCTCGGCTACCCGCCTGCCGTCGCCGAACGGGCCATGCTGGACTCGCACGGGCTGGTCTCGCCGCTGGACGCGCTCGAGCCGGTAGCCACCGCGCGTGACGTGCACGACCTGGTCCTCGCGGTGCGCCGTGTGCTGGTCTCCGATCAGGTGAAGGACTACATCATCAACCTCGCGGGCGCTACGCGGAACTCACCCGAGCTGCGGCTCGGCGCCTCGCCCCGGGCGACCTTGCACCTGCTGCGGGCCAGCCGGGCGTGGGCTGCGCTCGACGGGCGGGACTACGTGATCCCCGACGACGTACAGGCCCTGGCCGGCCCGGTGCTCGCGCACCGGCTGCTGCCCACGGCGGAGGCGATTGTGGAACGGCATCAGCCGGAGGAGGTAGTGGCACGGATCGTGGCGCAACTGCCGCTGCCGCGCCGGTAATTTTCGGGAGCGAGGCACGATGCGAGGCTTGTTCGGCTCGCTTACCACGCGAGGTAGGTCATTCGTGGCGGCCGGCGGCGCCGCCATGGTGTGCGGTCTCGCGATACCAGAACCAGATCTGGTTCGGGTTGGTGCGCTGCTCGCGGTGTTGCCGCTGGTCGCCGCGCTGGCCGCGCGCCGGTCGCGGTACCGGCTGTCCTGCACACGACGGATCGACCCGCCGCGGACCCCGGCCGGGCAGCCGACCACGGTTTCGGTGCGGCTGAAGAATGTCGCCCGGCTCCGGACCGGCGTGCTGCTCGCCGAGGACGCCGCACCGTATGCGCTCGGTACCCGGCCGCGGTTCGTGCTTGACGAGATCGAACCGGGCGGACACCGCCAGTTCAACTACACGCTCCGGTCCGACACCCGCGGCAAGTTCACCATCGGCCCGCTCCGCGTCCGGGTCGCGGACACCTTCGGCCTGGTCGAGATCAGCCGGTCGTTCAGCAGCACGAGCACGCTGGTGGTCACGCCGAAGATCGTCGCGCTGCCGCGCGCGGCGGCCTCGAGCAGCTGGCTCGGCGAGGGTGATGGCGGCATGCGCACGATCTCGGCCACCGGGGAGGATGACGCGGCGCCGCGCGCTTACCAGGACGGCGACGGCCTGCGCCGGGTCCACTGGCGCTCCACCGCCAGGTACGGCGAGCTGATGGTCCGGCGCGAGGAACACCAGTGGCGCAACAGCGCGTCGGTGTTCCTGGACACGCGGCGAGTCGCGCATTCCGGCAGCGGGCCATCGGCGACATTCGAGTTCGCGGTGAGCGCGGCGGCCTCGATCGGCGCCCACCTGACCGAGGAGGGTTTCCGCACCCGGTTGATCACCGACGACGGCGAGATCGCGCCGCACGGCACGTTCTCCGACACTCTGCTCGACATGCTCGCCGTCATCCGCCCCTCGCCGAACAGCGGTTTCCAGCAGGGCACCGGGGAACTCTCCCGCGCCGGAGGCCAGCTGATCGCCATCGTCGGACGGCTGAGCGCTGATGACGCGACCAAGCTCGCGGGCGCCCGGCGCGGCAACGCGCCCGCCATGGCCCTGGTACTGGCCACCTCAGCCTGGACTGAAACGGAGCGGGCGATGCCTTCCGACGTAATGAGGGCCACGCAGATCCTCACCGCCTCCGGCTGGCGCGCCGTGGTGGTGACCGCCGCCAGCCAGCTCACCGTCGCCTGGCAGCAGCTCCACCAGCCGGTCGACGCGCTCCTTCCGTCTCATCTAGTGCCCCCCGGGGGGTCGTCCCCCCAAGCTAACACCGCGCTGGCAGGCCCATCATGACCCAAGAGCGAAGGATGACCCTCAGCGCCGCGCTGGCGGTCGTACTGGTGTCCACGGCGATCTTCCCGCTGTTCGCCGGCTCGCTGTGGTTCTACGCCGGAATCGGCGCGGTCCTCGTCGTAGCGGTGTTCGGCACGCTCAGCCGGATCCGCACCCTGCCCGTCCTCCTCTGCCTGGCCATTACCTTCACTGGCCTGCTGCTGTATCTCAACGTGGCGTTCGAGGCGAGGCGCTCGTTCGCCGGGTTCATCCCGACTGGCGCTTCGCTGACCGCGCTGGGCAGCCTGGTCCGCACCGGGATGAATGAGGCGAGCAAGTACGCTCCCGGTGCCCCGGAGGTGGCGGGCCTGGTGCTGCTGGCCACCGGAGGCATCGGCATCACCGCCGTGTTCACCGACCTGATCGCCGTCCGGCTGCGTTCGGCCGCACTGGCTGGGCTGCCGCTGCTGGTCCTGTACACCGTGCCGGTCTCGATGAGCTCCGGGCGTACCTGGATCGCAACCACGATCATCTTCTGCGTGGCCACCACCGGCTACCTGGCGATGCTGAGCGTCGACGGGCGGGAGCGGATCAGGGTGTGGGGACGTCTGGTTTCGCTGTGGCGGAGCCATGATGGCGAGTACCGGGGCTTCGGCGCCCGTCCGATGGCCGCTCCGCCGTCACCGAACGGCCAGCGGACCGCGCCCGGTACCCCTGGTGTTCCACGTGCTCCCGGTGATCCGCGCATGCCTGCCTCCACCATGGGTTCCGCCACAGCTCGGGCGCTCCGCGGGCCGGACACCCGGCCGCTGGCCGCGGCGGGCAGACGAGTGGGGCTGGCCTCGATCGTGGTGGCGCTGTGCGCGCCGCTGCTCGTGCCGGGGCTCCACGCGAGCCGGCTGCTGTCTTCAGACTGGGGGTTCGGCAACGGCAACGGAAGCAGCGGCGCGGTTACGCTCCCGGATCCGCTGACGGCGACAGCGGCACAGTTGCGGGAGAACCACCCCACCAACGTGCTTACCTACACCACCACTGCCGCGTCTCCTGGGTACCTCCAGCAGTACGTCTACGACACGCTCACCGACTCGGACTCCAATCCCTGGCAGTTGTTCGCGAACCAGATGACGACGCAGCCGTTCGACACGAACATTCCGCTGGAACACGGCCTGTCCCCATCCGGACCGACGGTGACGACCTCGATAAAGTTCGAGCAGGGCACCGGTAGCTCCGGTAACACGCTCAGCTTCGCGCCGGTCCCCTTCCCTCCCGTCCGGGTCACCGGGGAGCGGGGCACCTGGCAGGTGGAACCCAACACGCTCATGCTCGTCACCAAGGACGGGCTGGCCGGCCAGTCCTACCGGGTGGTGAGCCGGAACGTGGATCCCACCGCGCTGCAGCTCCGCCAGGTGCCAGCCACCGAGCCGAGTAGTAGCGACACGCAGGTTCCTGCCGATTACGGACAGCAGGCGCTGCGCGAGATCGCCCGGCGGCACACGGCCAATGCCAAGACCGAATACGACAAGGCGATCGCGCTGCAGAACTGGCTCAGCGACGACCCTGGCTTCAGCTATAGCCTGACCGCCGTGCCGATCGGCAGCGCGGACGGCCTGGTCCGGTTCCTCACCAGGGCCAAGAGCGGCGACTGCGTGCAGTACGCGTTCGCGATGACCGTTCTGGCCCGGCTGCTTGGGATGCACGCGCGGCTGGTAACCGGATACACCCAGGGCTTTCCGACGACACCGAACACCTATGTGGTCAAGACCACCGACGCCCACGCGTGGCCGGAGATCTTCTTCCAGGGATACGGCTGGCTACGGTTCGAGCCGACTCCGCAGGGCCAGGGCAGCGCCCGGCCCGCCGACTACAGCGCCCCGGCGACCAGCACCGCACCTTTGCCGGTGTTGCCCGGCGGCCAGCCGGCCAGCGTGCCTACGGGCAGCACCGGCAATCGCTCGAAGTTGAACCAGATCAGCAACGCCGCCAACGCCGGCGTCGGCACGACGGCCGCTAAGCGCGGCGCGACCACTCCATGGACGGCCATTCTGCTGGCGGTTCTGGCAGCTATCGCACTCGCGTGCGGGGTGATCGCCATCGCGGCGCCGGCCGCGGCCCGGGCCATAGCGGCTCGCCCCGACGGGCACCGCCGACGCGGCGGGCTGGGCTTCACCACGGCTCTTTTCGCGGTGGCGGTGGCCGGCGTGGTGGCTCTCGCCCTTTACCGGCTGCTGTCCCGCACCGCTGGGCTGAACCTGGGAACCGGATGGGCCACCGTCGGCATCGCGTTCTGTGCCGCCTGCGTGGTGGCGCTCGCCATTCCCACGACCTCCCGGGTGCTGCTCAGGCGCTGGCGCTGGATGAGGGCTCGGGACGACGCCAGCCGCGCGCACGCCGCCTGGTATGAGCTACAGGCCGATCTGGCCGACTTCGGTGTCGGTTACCTGGCCAGCGAGTCGCCACGCGCGCTGGCCGGCCGGGTCACGACCAGACTCGCGCTGCCCGAACCCGCCGTCGAGGCGGTGGGCAGGATCGCGCTGGCGGAGGAGCGGGCGACTTACGCCGCGCGTCCGGCCAGTTCGGAGACCCTGCGGCGAGACGGCCTCACGGCCAAGCGCGGCATCGCGGCGGCATCCGGGCGCCGCGCGCGCTGGCGATCCCGTATTTTCCCCGCCTCGATGATGGGCGTGATTACCGAGACCGGGACGCGGATCGCGGAAACCTGGACCAGCCGGACGCGGCTGCGCTGGAGCCCCATGCGCGCCCGCTGGGACTCCGATCGCGGGTAAGGCTCGCCGGCAGCGCCCGGTTACATCCGTCGGTCGCCCTCCTGCCGTCGGCGCCAGCGCTCCTCGAGGCGTTCCATGAGGCTGCCCCGGCTGCCCCGGCTGCCCCGGCTCCCGCGAGCAGGGCGACGCCGATCGGTGCGGCGGTTGATCCGGGTGCGGGCTGCCCGAGTTCTCGCCAGGTGCTGCCGCCAGTTGATCACCGCCCACAGCAATGACAACGCCAGCACGACCGCCCCGGCCAGCTCCAGGTACACGTGCCGCGTTACAAGCCCCGCCGCGAGCAGGCCTGCGCCGATGAGCACACCGACGACGGACTGAACCAGCTTACGCTTGTAATGCACGCGCGGATCGCTAGAGCGCACGAGTCGCGTGAACTTCGGATCCTCCCTGTACAGTGCCTGCTCGATCTGCTCGAGCTGGCGCTGCTCATGCTCAGAGAGCGGCACGACGCCTCCCCTAACACCTTGCGACCGGCACGTGTGCGGTGGCCTTCACCTCACATACCCGGTTCATTTTCCAGAATACGAGCGTTGACACGCGCCTGGAAAGGTTGCACCCCCCTATGCGCCAGAAAGTCCACGACAGGGTGCTAGTCGTCCGGTATCGGATCATGGCCACGGCGCGGGTCCGGCCCCGGGCGATCAGCCGCTTGCTCGTCCACCAAGGCGGCTGGCCGGACCGCGTCGGTCCCGAAGCGCTTGGCGATGCGATCCATGGCCCGGTCGGCCTCTCGCCAGCCGATTGGCCGCTCGTCGAGTGTTGGCTGCGCGGTGGCTTTCGCCACCGGAATCAGACCAGACGCCCGGACACCGACCAGGCGCAGCCGCGCTCCGGAGGCCAGACCCGACGCCTCGTACAGCGCGCACGCTGTGGCATAAATCTCATGCGATACGTCGGTGGGATGGGTGAGGGTGCGAGATCGCGTCATCGTTTTGAAGTTCGCCAGCCGCAGCTTGACGGAGATCGTGCGGGCGACGTGACCGCCCGCCCGGAGTCCGTCCGCGGTTCGCCTCGACAGCCGCAGCAGTTCCCGCCGTATCCGGTCCGGGTCGGCCACGTCGACGTCGAACGTCTCCTCCGCGCCGATGCTCTTGTCCGGCGTGTGCGGCGTGACCCGCCGCTCGTCCCGGCCCCCGGCCAGCGCGGCCAGGTGGTTGCCGTGCGCGACGCCTAGCTCGCGCTGCAGCGCGCCGAGTGGCGTCTGGGCAATGTCGCCTACGGTGCGCAAGCCGAGCCGGCTGAGCGCCTCTCCGGTGCGCTCCCCGACCCCCCACAACGCCGATATCGGCAGCGGATGCAGGAAGTCCAGCACCCCGCCACGGGGCACCACCAGCATCCCGTCCGGCTTGCACGACGCGGATGCGATCTTGGCCACGAACTTCGTCGGCGCGATCCCCACCGAGCAGGTGATGCCCTGCTGTTCGACCACCATGGCCCGGACCCGCTCGGCGATCGCGGCGGGCGTGCCCAGTAGCCGGACCGCGCCGGACACGTCGAGGAACGCCTCGTCGAGGGCCAGCGGCTCCACAATCGGGGTGACCGAGCCGAATATGGCCATGACTTCCTTGGATACCGCGCTGTACATCCGGTGCCGCGGCGGGACGAATATCGCCTGTGGGCACAATCTGCGCGCCCTGGTCACCGGCATGGCCGACCGGACGCCGAACTCTCGCGCCTCGTAGGTGGCGGACAGCACGACCCCCCGGTTGCCGCCTCCACCCACCACGACCGGCTTGCCTGCGAGTTCCGGCCGGTCCCTGACTTCGACGCTGGCGTAGAAGGCGTCCATGTCGACGTGCAATATGTGACACCCGGTATCGTCCGGGTACGGGTCCGGGCTCATCGGGGTCATCCGGGCTTATCTGGGCTTATCTGGGCTTATCTGGGTCAGCGATGGCCGAGCACGTGCAACTGGGCGGCGATGTCGCGCAGCGCTGGATAGGTCGCGGCGGCGCGTTCCAGCGCCTGGAGTCCGGCGGCGGCGCCCGGGTCGCCGTCGACCAGCGCACCCGGCAGCAGGCCGACGAAGACCCGGAGTCCGTGCGCCTCCCCAGCCCGCAGCCCGCTCCCTTCGATCAGCGCGGTCAGCTCCGGGAGCGTGAACCGCCGGGGCACGCCAGCAGTGGATTCTCCCTCTAGGAGCATGCGCCTGGCCTCGGCAAACCGGCCCGCCAAGGCGCGATGCAGCACGGCGGCTACCGTGTTCGACGCGAGCACGCTCACCGTGCCGGATGGTCTGAGCACCCGGGCGATAGCGGCCATCGCGTCGCCGGGGGAGTCGACGTATTCGAGGACGTTGTGGCAGATGACCAGATCGGCCGCGGCCATCCCCGCGACGCTGTCGACGCTGGCCGCCTCCCCCTGGACCGCGGTCAGGGGCGCGGACACCTCGGCGGCGCGGCGCTGCGCGGCGGCCAGGGCGTCCGGGCTCGGATCGACGACGGTGACGTTGTGCCCGAGGGTGGCCAGCGGCACCGCGAGGCCGCCGGTCCCGCCGCCCACGTCGACGATGTCCAGCACTGCTCGGCCGGTCTTCGCGACGCTCGCGGCGATAACGCCACGCAAGACATCCCCCAGTTCCCCGAGCTGCGCGTCCCCGAGCACGGTGGAGCGCCCGCCGTCGCGCCTGGATTCTGCCGCCACGCCAGCCTCCCCTTACGCCCCTTACCGTGCTGCTACCCGGCCTGGGAATCACTTTAACGGTGAGAGCCGGCTACCGGCATTCCAGGTTGTTTTCCCGCGACACGCCCGGGTGACTACACAAAGTTGTGAGTGGTGAACTTCTGTAGCGGCTGGTCCGTTAGTAGAGGTATGCGGAACTCACACGTTCTTCATAGCTCGACCTCTGCTCATTTCCAGCGCGAGCGTGGCTTGACACCGTATTCTCTTCGCCATGGCTGAGCACCTAGAGCTGCCCCGCCCGTGGCGGCTGACGATGACAGCGGGATGGAACCTGGCCGAGTCCCTCGGCCTGCCGGTGGCCGGATACCTGATCGGCTCGAGACTGGGCGGACGGGACGCCGGCATGCTGGCCGCCACCGCCGTCGTCTGGCTCACCGTCGTCGGCCGCAAGGTCATCACCCACAGCGTGCCCGGCTTGCTCACCATCTCGGCCCTGGTGCTCACCCTTCAGACGGCCGTCGTGATCATCACCGGCAGCGTGCTGTTCTTCCTGCTCCAGTTCCCGCTGGCCAACCTGGGCCTGTGCCTGCTGTTCGCCCGCACCGCCCCGACCCGCCGCCCGCTGGTCGCCCAGCTCGCCGCCGAGGTAGTCGCGCTGCGCCACCCGTCACACCATCCGGGTCTGCATAAGTTCTTCCAGGGTGCCACCTGGCTATGGGCCGGGATCTTCGCCTTGACCACGATCGGAATGTCGGTCCTCATGGCGGTGGAGACACCCAAGGTCTTCCTGCTCCTGACTACCGCCGTAACCATAGGCGGCATCGTCGCCGGCACCGCGCTGTCCGCCCTCTGGTTCGTCCGCGTCCTGCGCCGCTTCGGCCTCCAAGTCCGCTTCGCCAAGCCCTGACATCCCTCTCCGCCCCGCGCCCCGCGCCCTGCCTGCGCCCGGCCGCCCCGCGCCCAGTCCCCTGCACACGCCCGGCCGCCCCGCGCCTGGTCGGCCCCGCGCCACTCCCCAGCCCCCGCCAGTCGCGCCGTTGCCCGACATTTCACGATTTGCGATGAATGGGCGTTGAAAAGTCCGGGGATTTGGCTGCTCCAGCAACCAGAACGCCGGACTTTTGAAGCGCCGAACGGACCCTTGAAGCGCCGCTAGCGGCCTTGGCGGCCCTGATATGTCCCCGTTAGTCACATGAGCCTCACCGACCACAGGAGACCGTTCCAGACATGGAAGATTAGAGCCCTGCGGAAGAATGGGCGCCGGAAACCGGCCCCTAAAGCTCCACGGAGCACCTTATCTTCCACGACATCCACCGCATCCTCCGGCCCAAATCATGAAATGTCGGATATGTGCGTGGCGCGGCCAAGGTGGGCGGGTGCAGTGGTCGGCGCGGGGGGCGTGGCGCGGACGGCGGAGTGGGCGGGCGCGGGGGGGCGTGGCGCGGACGGCGGAGTGGGC
>JAFARZ010000181.1 GCA_019245115.1 Streptosporangiaceae bacterium
CGACCCCAGCTCCGCGGCCACCCGCGCCACCCCCGACCCCGGCTCCGCGCACGCCAGCACGATCCGCGCCCGCTCCGCCAGCCACGGCAACCCGCCCCGCAACCAGCGGACAAGCTCAGCCCGATCCTCAGCACTCAGCACTAAAGGGCAGCAGTCTGCGACATGCCATCCAGGCTACAGACTTAACCACCAAATTTCAGGCTCGGGATACTAGTGCCGCGACCGATTAAGTTTGCCCCCGTCCGCCGCGTAGATCCGGTGCGGGGCCAGCCGGAGACGTGCCGTTTCTTTGAAGCCAGTTTCCTGAGCCGAAAATATTTTCGGCTCAGGAAATCGTAGTCAGCCGGATGGCACCAGGCCGGCCGTCGGCGGGCTGGCCGCACGCGAGGCCTGTGCTGCCGGCACCAGCCCCCTGCGGTCCAGCAGGCTCACCGCACACCAACGGGGCAAACGTAGACAGACGCGGCACTAGGTAGGAGGCCGCAGTCTGATCGGCGCTCGCTGCCGTGGGGTCCTCACCCACGACGGTGTCACCGTCGTGGGTAGCTAACGCGGCGTCTGGTCGCTGCTACCTCAGCGCGGTGAGCCGCGAATTGCCGCACCTGGGTGACGACGCGAGCCGGGCCTGGCTGGCAGCGTGGCCGCGTGCGACAACCCCCAGCGGGCTGCGAAAGGAGATAGCGCATGGGTTTCCCGGCAATCAGGAGATGGCCGCTACCCGTGAACCCCTATCCGCCGGGTGTGACGAGGCCGGTCTCATAGGCGGTCACGACGGCCTGTGCGCGGTCGCGCAGGCCCAGCTTGGCCAGGATGCGCTTGATGTGGGTCCGGGTGGTTTCCCCGGCGATGCACAGGGTGTCGCTGATCTGGGTGTTGGACATGCCCTGGGCGATCAGCACCAGTACTTCGGTCTCCCGGCTGGTCAGCACGTCGAGGGCGGCAGGGGCGGCCGGGACGGCGGGGGGCTTGCGGGTGAAGTCGGTGATCAGCCGCCGGGTCACCGACGGGGCCAGCAGCGCGTCGCCCGCCGCGACGACCTTGACCGCGTGGATGAGCTCGGCGGTGGTGGCGTCCTTGAGCACGAACCCGCTGGCCCCGGCCCGCAGGGCCTCGTACACGTACTCATCGAGGTCGAAGGTGGTCAGCATCAGCACCCGCGGGCGGCCAGGGTCGGCCGCGGCGGCCAGGATCTCGCGGGCGGCCTCCAACCCGTCCATGACGGGCATCCGCACGTCCATCAGCACGACGTCGGGGTCCAGCCGGCGGGCCTGGCGCACCGCGTCGGCGCCGTCCACGGCCTGTCCGGCGACCATGATCCCGGGTTCCGCGGCGAGCATGGCGGCGAAGCCCTCGCGGACCATGGCCTGGTCGTCGGTGATCAGGCAACGGATCACCCGGCCGTTCGCGGGGCCGCCGTCGCCGGTCAAGTCGGCCCGCCGAGCGGGAGCATAGCTGAGACGACGAACCCGCCCCCGGCAGTCGGCCCGGCTGACAGCGAGCCGCCGAGCAGCTCGGCTCGCTCGCGCATCCCGGTCAGGCCGTGCCCCGGCCGGTGGCCGTCGGCCCGCGGCCCGGCGGGAGTCCCCGGGCCGTTGGTCAGCTGAAGCGCAACGGTGCCCGCGCCGCAGGTCACGGAGACCATGACCGGGGCGCCCGCGGCGTGCCGGCCGGCGTTGGACAAGGCTTCCTGGATGATCCGGTAGGCGCACATCCCGGCGCTGGGCGGCACCTGGTCGAGTGCGGGCGATACGGTCAGCTCCACCGTCATCCCGGCCTGCCGGGCCGCGTCGATCAGTCCGGGCAGCTCCTGCAGCCCTGGCTGCGGGGCGAGGGCGGCGGGCTGGTCGCTGCGCAGCGCCCCGAGCAGGCGGCGCATGTCGGCCAGCGCCTGGCGCGCCGACCCGCTCAGCGATCCGAACTCGGCCCGCACCGGGTCCGGCATTTCTCCCAGCCGGTGCGGCGCGCTTTCGGCCCGGATCGCAATGAGCGACATGTGGTGGGCGACCACGTCGTGCATTTCGCGGGCGAACCGGGTGCGCTGCTCGAGCACGGCCAGCCGCGCCCGCTCCAGCTCGGTCTGCTCAGCCTGGTCGGCCAGGGCCCGCCGGGTGCGTCGCTCGGAACCCGCCCGGTCCACCGTGACTGCCATGACGGCGAACACCAGGCTGCCCGCCCCGGCGACGGCCAGGCCCGGACCGTCCTTCCCGGCCCACAGCCACCACGGGATCAAGGTCAGCGCCCACAGCCAGCACAGCGCCGGCCGCTCGGACCGGATCCCGGCCAGGCATGCCGCCGCCAGCAGCACCGGTGTCTGCACCGGATCCCAGGGCAGGCCGCCCCACCAGCTCTCATGGAGCAGCGGGACCAGCAGCAGCCCGAACCACCCGACCCGCCAGCCCTGCAGCGGGTACCGGACCCCCACCAGCAGCGGCGCCACCACGGCCAGGGCCACCAGCACCCGCGCCAGCACCTGCCCCACCGGTAGTGCCGACGGCACGGACTGCGTGCCGGGAAGCTGGCCGGAAAAACCGGATACGTTCGATACGTGCTGGGCGCCAAAGCCCAGGAGCTGCAGGCCGTGGCCGTCGCTCAGGCTGGCCAGGCTGGCGGTGCACAGCGCCACCGTCGCGGCGCCGAGCAGAGTGCGGGCGGCCCAGCGCTGCCCGCGCGGACGCCAGCGTCGGGCCACCGGCTCGGAGCCGGCCACGGCCTGGACCAGCCCTCGCCACGCTACGCCCGCGATCTGCCGGGCGCCTTCGGCGGGCGCGGTGAGGCCGGGTGTCCCTTGCACTCTGCCAGGTTAAGCCGCTGGCAGCACCCGGGACGACCCCCAGGGCGGTGTCACCGCTGTGGGGTAGGCGGCGTGGCGCCCGCGCCCGACTGCCCCAGCGCGGTGAGCCGGGATTTGCCGCACCTGGGTGACGACGCGGACCGCGCCCGCTTGGGAGCGTGGCCGCATGCGAGTAATCCGAACAATCCCGAGGATGCGAATGCGAATGAACGAGGAACCCGGTGGGTATACCCTGCGGTCGGCCCGGTCGGCCCGGTCGGCCCGGTCGGCCCGGTCGGCCCGGTCGGCCCGGTCGGCCCGGTCGGGATGGCCGGGAGCCATGCTCGCCATACTCGGCATTGTCGTGCTGGCGGCTTGCGGCAGCAGCGGTACCACCAGCACGAACGCGGGCAGCTCAACGTCAACGGCGTACCAGAAGGCGCTCGCGTACGCGCAATGTATACGGGCACATGGCATACCGGACTACCCTGACCCCAACAGCCAAGGTCAGTTCATAATCCAGAACGGAGCCAGTGCTCCGCCGAGTGTCAGCCCTGCTGTCGCGGGCGCGGCAGCGACAGCATGCCAGAAGCTGCTGCCCCCTTCCATGGCCTTGGGGTCCTCGAAGGCGCCGCCGGGATCGAACGCTCAGGCCTTGAAGTTCTCCGAGTGCATGCGCAGTCACGGTGAGCCGAACTTCCCCGACCCGGCCGCTAACGGCTCGTTCACTCTGCCGTCAGGCATGGACGCCGAGTCGCCGCAGTTCCAGAACGCGGCGAAAGCCTGCCAGTCGCTGAGGCCCGCTAACCCCGGTGGGGCGTCGGCGCCGTGAGCGAGACGACATCCCGTGGCCGCGAGCCGAAGGCCGGTCAGCGGGAGGACCGCGAGGACACCGTCGTAGTCAGGCAGCTCCCGAGCAGCCGGCGCCGCTGGCTGGGCGCCACCGCGTTGATCGTGGTTCTCGGAGCGGGCGCCGTGTGGTCCGTCGGGGCGTTCGGCTCACCTGGCTCTTCAGGCGGGAACACGGGCGCGCCGCCGCCGCAGACGTTCACTGTGACCAGGGAGAATATCTCGGCGACGACGGCGGAGAACGCGACGCTGGGCTACGCCGCGTCCTACACCGTGACCGGGCAGGGCGGGGGGACGGTGACCTGGCTGCCGTCGGAGGGGCAGGTGATCCGGCAGGGTCAGGTGCTGTACCTGACCGGTAACGGGACCCCGGTGGTTCTGCTGTACGGTAGCGTCCCGGACTGGCGGACCATGTCGGAAGGCACCACCGGCCAGGACGTCACGCAGCTCAACCATGACCTGGTGAACCTCGGGTACGCCAGCAGCAGCGATATCAGCTCGCTAGGCTGGGACTACTACTCGTGGGAGACCCAGTACGCGGTAGAGAACATGGAGAAGGCCCTGGGAGTATCGGGCCCGTCGGGATCGCTGACCCTAGGGTCGGTGGTGTTCAAGCCGGAGGCGCTGCGGGTCAGCCAGGTGACGGCCAGCCTGGGCAGTCCGGCGTCCGGCCCGATTTTCTCGGCGACATCGGACCGACACGTCGTGACGGTCAGCCTCAGCACTTCCCTGGAGTCGGAGGTCAAGCCCGGTGACGCGGTGACGGTCACGCTTCCCAGCGGGTCCACTACGCCGGGTGTGATCACCTCGGTGGGAACCGTGGCGTCCGGATCCGGCAGTTCGGCCACGGTCCCGGTCTCTGCGAAGCTCACCGACCCGGCGGCGGTCGGCTCCCTGGATCAGGCGCCGGCGACGGTGAACATCACCACCGCCAGCGCCCCGGACGTCCTCGTGGTGGAGGTGGGCGCGCTGCTGGCCCAGCCGTCTGGAGGGTACGCGGTCGAGGTGACCGGCTCGGGTAACTCCCGTCGGCTGGTCCCGGTGACGGTCGGGCTCTTCGACGACGCCGCCGGGCTGGTGCAGGTGACCGGGGACCTGACGCCAGGCGAGCGCGTGGTGGTGCCGAACATATGAGCGCTGTCTCTGTAGCCGCGCCGGTGCTGGAGTTCGACCGGGTCTCTAAGCTGTACCCTGTGTCTCCGCCGGTCCGGGCGCTTGATGACGTCAGCCTGGCGATAGCGCCCGGCGAACTGACCGCCATTGTCGGCCCGTCCGGATCGGGCAAGACCACGATGCTGCACCTGATGGGCACGCTGGACAAGCCGACCGGCGGAACGGTGCGGGTGACCGGGATCGATGTGGCGCACATGAAGGACAAGGAACTGTCGGCGCTGCGCGCGACCCGGATCGGGTTCGTGTTCCAGCAGTTCTTCCTGGCCGAGCACCAGAAGGTGCTGGACAACGTGGCCGACGGGCTGCTGTACGCCGGTGTCGGCCGCGCCGAGCGGCGCAGGCTCGCGCTGGCCGCGCTGGCCCGGGTCGGGCTGGCCCACCGGGCCGCCGCCCGGCCGACCCAGCTATCGGGCGGCCAGCGGCAGCGGGTGGCGATCGCCCGGGCGATCGTGGGCCGCCCGCCGGTAGTGCTGGCCGACGAGCCGACCGGCAGCCTGGACTCGGCCACCGGCGCCTCGACCCTAGCGCTCATGGAAGAACTCAACACCCAGGGCACCACGATCATCGTGATCACCCACGACCACGCCGTAGCCGCCCGGATGCGGCGTCGCATCGAAGTACTCGACGGACACATCATCGCCGACAGCGACCCCGTTGACCTGGTAGCCGGGGACCGTGCGCTACGTGAGGGAGCTCCATGACGATCACCCCAGCCCACGCGCGGCCCCACCGGCCGTCCGCGGCCCGTCTGCGGCCGGAGGACCTGGGCGCGCTGGCCAGCGTGGGCCTGCGTACCAGGAAACTGCGGGCGGCGCTGTCGGCGCTCGGCATCTCGATCGGGGTGGCCGCGATCGTGGCGGTTCTGGGCTTGGCCCGGTCCTCTCAGGCTGGGCTGCTGGCCGAGATCAGCAAACTGGGCACCAACCTGCTGACCGCCACCAACGGGCAGAGCTACACCGGCACTGCCGAGCTCCCCAAAGCCTCCCCGGGAATGGTCGCTGAGTTGCCCGGTGTCACCGCGGTGCAGTACACCGGGGCGCTCACCAGCGTCAACGCCTACCGTAGCCCGCATATCCCGGCGATCGACACCAACGCGCTGAGCGTGGATGCCTCCAGCACGGGACTGCCCGCCGTGGCGGGCACCAGCGTGGCCCAGGGGACCTACCTGAACGCGGCTACCGAGAACGAACCGGTCGCCGTGCTCGGGTACCAGGCGGCGCAGCGGCTGGGCATCGACCGGATCTGGCCGGGAGAGAAGATCTGGATCGGCGGGATGTGGTTCTACGTGGCCGGGCTACTGAACCCGGCCACGCTGACTCCGCAGATCGATTCCTCGGTTCTGATCGGATTTCCCGCCGCGGAGAAGTACCTCGGCTTCGACGGGCATCCCTCGGAACTCTATGTGCAGACGCAGAACAGCCAGTCCGTCACCAACAGGGTCGACGGCCTGCTCGGCTACCAGGCCAATCCAGAGGATCCCAGCGGGGTCAGCGTGTCCCAGCCGTCGGCCGCGCTGACGGCTCAAGCCGACGCCGCCGGCGCGTTCGACACGCTGTTCCTTGGCCTGGGAGCGGTCGCTCTGCTGGTCGGCGCGGTCGGCGTGGCCAACATCATGATCATCTCGGTCCTGGAACGGCGGCAGGAGATCGGGCTCCGGCGGGCACTGGGCGCTACCCAGGGCCAGATACGCATCCAGTTCCTGTCCGAGGCCATCCTGCTCTCGCTGATCGGCGGAGTCGTCGGCGTGGTCATGGGCGTGGTCTCGACCGCGGTCTACGCTCATGCTAAGGGCTGGACCATCGTGATCCCGGCCGAAGCCTGGGCCGGCGGGCTGGCCGCCGCGCTCGCAATCGGTGCTATCGCCGGGCTGCTGCCCGCCATCCGCGCCGCCCGCTTGTCACCGACGCAAGCACTGTGGAGCCTGTAGCGCCATAATCCGCGCCACGGGCGGGGCGCCGGGGTGCGGTCGGTCGGTGCCACGTCCAGCCCCCGGGGTGCCGAATCTGCGATGTCCCGCCCGGCCCATCAGGAGTGAACTCCCACAATGATCTCGTCACGTCCGGTGATGAACTGGTCCCGGTTGCGCCAGACAGAGTCTTCGGTGTAGGCGAGCGCGACCTTATCGGGGTCGCGGGTGTTCCAGGCGTCTTCGGCGGCCTGGACCTTCTGGCGGGCCGTTTCCTCGGTGAACGGCGGGAACGGTGGCCGTAGTGCCATGGCGTGCTCCTCTCATCAGGCTCGGCGGCCATATGTGCACGTCGCAGTAGCGCATTGAAACGATTCCCGGGCCAACTGCTGAAAACGGCCGTCCCGGCAACACCAGCGATACCGCGTGATGATGGGCGGACCGACCAGATTCCACGGCCGCGATCACGTGGCCGGCAGCTCCGCGGTGACCTCGAAGCCGCCGTCTGGTGCCGGGTCGGCCGCCGTGCCCGCGCCGGTGGTCACCGCTGGCGGCCCGCTGGTTGTCTTCAGCCGAACGACCGGTGGTTTCACCGCCGCGCTGATCCTGATCGCGGCGGTGCATCACGGTCACGGGATGCGGAGCGTGTGCGGTGCCAGCCCGGTCCGGGATCACCGCTCCGCGTCGGTGGCCGGGTGCCGGCGACCTGCCGCGGCAGGGCCGGCTACAGCCCCCGGTCGGTCCAGGACAGCCGCGGCCTGGGCTCGGCCCGGCGCAGCACGCCCACCTCGTGCCGTTGAGGACCGGGCCAGCAGGCTGAGCCAGGCAAACACGGTTACCATCAGCCGGTATGCCAGCGCGACAAACATGGGCGTCGATCATGCCGGTACCGTAGCCCCAGGTCAGACCCGCCCGCCTATGTTTTGGACGCGGGAAACCGGACTTAGCCAGTGAACTGGATGATGCTGGCCGTGCCAGCGGCCAGGGTGACGGTCGCGGACTGGCCAGAGATGCTCACCGGAGTGGTGGAGGGTACCGGGAAGGACCCGTTGGCGGCGACCGCATGGCCGCCCAGCGTGATGCCGGTGGTGGCGGACAGGCCTGCCGCCGAGCTGGTGGCCAGCAGCGCCTGCCGGCCGGAGGAGTAGGAGCTGCCCAGGCTGAGCTGGACCGTTGTCGGGCCGTTCTTCGCCGGGTCCGCGACATTGTCAAGCACGACGGTCAGGTGGCTCCCGTCCGAGACGGCGTAAGCCCGGATGGTAGCCGCACCCGGGTTCGTGACCTGCAGGAAGTGGCCGGGTCCGACCAGCGTCACTGCCAGCATGCCGTAGAACACCGGCTGGGCGACCAGGCCGCCGCCGCCGCACAGCGGCGAGTAGGTGCCGCAGCCGGACACGCTGCCATGGAAGTCGGCCTCGGTGATGCCGCTGCTGGCCAGCAGGAGCCCGTAGTCAAGAGCCCACAGGGAGGAGGCGTAGGTGTTGCTCACCCCGGCGGTGCCGCCGCAGGTGACCGAGTTCGTCTCGGTGATCGCGGGCGGGACGTGCAGCTGCTGGCCGGCCGCCACGGTGGCCTGGGCGGCCCCCGTCTCGTTCTGCACCGAGGCCGTGCCGAGCAGCTCGGCGATGGTCGTCTTGGCGCCGCCGCATGCGCTGAGCGGGTAGTGGTGGTTGGTGATGATGCTGACGTCAGGGTGGCGGGCCTCGTTGCTGGCGAAGGCAGCAAGGAACGCCGGGTGCTCGTGGCCGGGATCCGGACCGCTGAGCGGGACGCCGGGCACCGCTTTCCTGATCGCCGCGACGTAGGACTCGAACTCGGTAAAGTAGGCAGAGGTGGAGGTGTAGTAGTAGTTCGGCTCGTTGCCGATCTCAATGGCCAGCAGCGACGAGCCGAGGATGCTCACCGCATGTGAGGCCTCGTCCGCGGCCCTGGTCGGATCCGCGTGCTTGAGGTTGACGCCGAGAATGACCTTCCAGCCACTGGCCTTAGCCACCGATGCCAGCTGGTGCAACGATGCGGGCGTGATCGTGCCTTGCGACCAGGACGGTGGCCGCTCCCCGGTGGAGGTCCAGAAGGTGTTGTCCGAGGAGTTGCCGCCTACCCGCAGAACCCCGCCCGCGGGATCGAGGGTCTTCATGTAGGAGACCAGGTCGGCCGCCCCGAACTGGGGACGGGTGAGCTCGGATGCTTCTACCGACAGGCCTATCAGGTTGGCCGGCATGACCGCCCCCGCCGCGCCCGGATGCACGGTGATCGTGAGGCGGGCGGCGGGAGCCGCCGCGGCGACTGCCGTCTGGCATGCACCAGCGGCGAACATCGCCGCGGCGGCTACGGCTACACCGTGTCGTAGCCGCCGGCTGTATTCGCGCGTTCGGGCGCCTCTGAGTAGATACGCATGGCGCCAGGGTGATCGGTGATTGGTCATTGCGGCCTGCTTCTGTGCTCGATAGAGGTGTCCATGGGATGGCGAAACTCTAGGGCCGCAGAACCGCCGATGGGCGCGCGCATATTACGCGCTGGCTGGTGCCGGGGAAGCCCCGGCAACAACCGCAGGGCAAACGTAAACGCTTGAAACATCTGATGTCAACAGGAATCTGAATATTGATCGGAAGGTTTACTAAAATACTCAATAACTTCTCAGCTGGGCCATTGCCTGGGTTCTAGGTAAGCAGGTGACTGGGAACGCACGGTGAGTAAGCAGCTCTTGGTTGTTTACATCGGGTGTTTTCGCAGCCTCACGGGGAGCCAGCCCGTCTGGGATGCGGGGCCTGCCCGGCCGATGTCGAGGAACTGCCGTATTCTCACCTCCCCGGCCTGACGACGTCCCAGCGGGGGAGTCGCGCGAGCGCGGACGCATCGCAGGCAACGACAGCACTATCAGCAACATACTTCCCGGACGCGGTGCGGGACCGCAATGCCACCAGCCGCCTCGAAAAGATCGGGTCATTATAGGGCGGTGCGGAGACAGGGTGCTCAAAATTGCGCCTTGACAGGCGATTCATCCGATGTTTAGTGTTGTTCGCAATATTTCTTTCCTGTTTGGTAGCGACCGTCGTCTCTCGGGGCGGCAGCCGCTACCGGGTACCACGTGCCAGCGGCCGGCGCGAGCAAGGGAGCTCGGATGAAACGGTTCCGTTGGCGCAGGCTAGCTATTGCCGGTGCCGCGGTGGTCGCCGCCGCGTTGGTGACGCAGAACGCGGGCGCGGCGCCGGTGTCGACGCGGGCACAGAAGAAGGCTCCGGCCGCGGCCCCATCGTGGACAACGGCATGGTCTACATGGTCGACGGCAACTCCGGCGGATTCGGCACCGGTAACACCGGCGACCTGATCGCCTGGTCGCTGGACGGATAGCCATGAGCCCTGATGGGCGCGGCCACGGGCTGTCCCGGCTCGCATACCTGGATTGCAAAGGATTACCCGAGGCGGATGCCACAGCGCCCGCGCGCGTTTACAACGGAGGTTTACGTAATGCACCTAAGATCGTCGAGATTCCGGCTGTTCATGGTCGGGGTGGCGTCGGCCGTCGTCGCCATGGGCGTCGGCGTCGTGCCCGCCGTCCAGTCGGCGCAGGCCGAGAGCAACGGCACGGGCCTGACCCCGCTGATGGGGTGGAGCACGTGGAACATCCCCGGCCGCGATCCGACCGCCGCCAATGTCGAGGCGCAGGCGCGGGCGCTGAAGAGCAGCGGCCTGCTGGCGGCCGGCTACAACTATGTCAACATCGACGACTTCTATTACGAGTGCCCGGGCAGCCAGGGCCCGAACGTGGACGCCAACGGCCGCTGGGTGGTCGACCCGTCCAAGTTCCCGAGCGTCGGCGGCGTCACTGGCCTGCAGGTAGTCGCCAACTACGTGCACAGCCTGGGCGAGAAGATCGGCTTCTACGTCACCCCCGGCATTTCGGACCAGGCGGTGGCGAAGAACACCAAGATCCTCGATACCAGCTACACCGCTAAGGAGATCGCCGACGGGGCCAGCGAGCACAACTACAACTGCCATGGCATGCAGGGCATCAACTACTCCAAGCCAGGTGCGCAGGCGTTCATCAACTCCTGGGCTGACGAGCTGGCTTCCTGGGGCGCGGACTACGTCAAGCTGGACGGCGTCGGCGCGGGCGACATCGGCGACGTGCAGGCGTGGTCCACGGCGCTGCGGCAGACCGGCCGGACGATCCACCTGGAGCTGTCCAACAGCCTGGCCATCGCTGACCACGCGACCTGGGCGCAGTACTCCAACGGCTGGCGTACCGGCGGGGACATTCAGTGCTACTGCGGCAGCCCGTACCCGCTGACCCGCTGGTCCAGCGTGCAGTCCCGGTTCGGCCAAGTGGCTTCCTGGGCGCCGTACGGCGGACCGGGCGCGTTCAACGACTACGACTCCATTGAACTCGGCGACGGCCCGGCCAAGCAGGGCATCTCTGCGGCGGAAGAGCAGTCGATGATGAGCCTGTGGTCGATGGCCGCCTCCCCGCTGGTCATTAACGCCGACCTGACCATCCTGAACCCGGCCGACGTCAGCTACCTGACCAACCGGGAGGTCATCGCGGTAGACCAGGACGCCACCGACGCCCGCCGGGTCGTCAACAGCGGCAACGACCAGGTCTTCGCCAAGACCGAGCACAACGGCGACGTCATCGTCGGCCTGTTCAACTACAGCGGGTCGGCCGCCACCACCGACACTGTGAACCTGGCCAGCGCTGGCCTGTCCGGCAGCGGCACCGCGACCAACCTGTGGACAGGGACGTCGATCGGCACCGTCAGCGGCACATACAAGGTCACCCTCGGCCCGGGCGCGGTCGAGCTGCTCAAGATCGTGCCTTCAACTATGCTTTCCTGAACTAATAGGAAACCTTCTTAAAGATTTACGCATACAGTTTTATGTACGTGCGCTCACGTCAATCGCAGTCCATCGCCGCGAAGGACGCCGAAATCAGGAGCAGTGACTTGGCCGGAGCGTTCGTCTACGCCAACAAGGACTACGACGCCAGCGGCACGCTCGGGAAGGCGGCGGTCGGCGGGCTTGGCTAGGCAGATGGGCTTAGCGGCTCATCGGCCACTGGGCGCCCGGGAGGGCACCGGAGCCGCCTGGGGAGGCCGCCCCCGGCGGTTGCTGGTTCCCTCCCGGGTTCACCCCGGCATGCCGGCCAGACGGCCGCTGCTGCCGCCAGCGGGTGAAGACCGCTCGATCCTGCGAACCTCCGGCAAGGGTGCTCGACGACAGCGGAGTACTTCTCGCGCGGGGATGCTTCGCATGCGGTCGCATATGTGCGATCGCGTGCGGAGTTGGGGTAGGTGGCTCGGCATTTGGTCCTGGCGCAGCCCTGCCCGAGTCCCAGATGTCGATTCATAGGATGAATCGCAATTCGTCAAGGCGTGGTCACGCCCCTTCTAGGGACGTGGCAACCTCGATCGCCCGCACCGGCAGCGTTGCATTCTTGCTGTTCGCGACACAGCCAGGCGGACCGCCTTGAGCCAGGCTAGCTCGGCGCATCACAGCATCAGGGACTTGGTCAAAACCTCAATTAATCCGATGTTTATCTTGACACCGGTTACGCCTGGCGACACACTTACCAACAAATAAGAACACTTACCTACGAGCGGAATAGCCGAACTAGCACCGGAATGAGAGGTGCGCACGGGATGGCAGGTATGGCTCCTGTCGTCGCGCAACCCGGTTGGGGGCAGGGATCGCGGCGGGGAGATTCCGATCGGCCCGTGGCCAACTCGCGGATATTCCCGGGTCTGGTTCTGGCCAGGTGTCTTGACCTTCGGCGACGAGGCCCTGTCCCGGGAACGCAGCTGATCCTGACGGTTGGACTCTTCATGTTGTCATCCGAAGCCGGGGCTCGCGGCTCGCGTGCGCTCCCCGGTGGAGCGCGAATTCCAGAAAGGAAGATCGGGTGCGTGTTCTCGCTTTCAGCAGGTTGAGATGGAAAGCCTGGGTGCTGGCTCCGTGCGCGGTGCTCGTGGCCGGAACCGCGGCAGGCGTGACGGCGCAGCCGGCAGCCGCCGCGAGCGGGGTCACCTTCTACGTATCGCCCACCGGTAACGACGCCAACCCGGGGACCTCGAGCAGCGCCCCGGTCAAGACCCTGCAGCGGGCCCAGGCGCTGGTCCGCGGGGTCAGCTCCGACATGACCGCTGACGTGACGGTGCGGCTTGCCGACGGGTTCTATCGCATGACAAGCCCGCTGTCGCTGACCGCGGCGGACTCGGGCACCAATGGCTTCAATGTGGTGTGGACGGCGATTCCCGGCGCACGGCCGGTGCTGGCGGGGTCGGATCAGGTCACCGGATGGAAGCAGATGAGCGCCGGCAGCCCGATCTGGGTGGCGCAGGCCCCGTCGGGCCTGAAGACCATGCAGCTGTACGTCAACGGCACCCGCGCGGCCATCGCACACGGGACGCTGCCGAACCCGCTGACCGGCCAGGATTCCACCGGCTACAGCGGCGGCGGATCCACCCTGGCCGGATGGCACGACCCGTCCGGTGCCAGCCCGAACCTGATCTTCGTGTACCAGCGGGGTCTGGGGGCCTGGACGGATCCGTCCTGCCCGGTGGCCGGGTTCAGTAGCGCGGCGGTGATCATGGCGCAGCCGTGTTGGACCAACTCCACGACGCGGGCCGGCTCGTTCCCGGACGGCCGGGCCTACAACCTGGTTGGGCGCAGCTCGATCACCGAGCAGCCGACCAGCGTGGAGAACGCCTTCCAGTTCCTGTCGGCGTCAACCCCCGGTCAATGGTTTCTTGACCAGGGCTCCAGCAAGATCTACTACGTGCCGCGGCCGGGCGAGGACATGTTCACCGCGGATGTGGAGGCTCCCGTCCTGCAGCAGCTCGTGGTGGGCAATGGCACGGCGTCGGCCCCGGTGCACAACATCGTGTTCTCCGGGCTCCAGTTCTCCTACGCGACCTGGCTGGGGGACACCTTCCAGGGTCAGGGTTCCAGCAACGGGTTCTCCGAGATCCAGGCCAACTACCAGGTGACCGGGGCGAACGGGGCAGCCTCTCAGGGGCTGTGCCACATCCCGCCCTCCTCCTACACCAAGGGGACCTGCCCTTACGGCGCCTGGACTCAGGTCCCTGGCAACATCTCCTTCACCTATGACCAGCACATCCAGTTCGCCGGGGACGCTTTCATGCACCTGGGTGCGGCCGGGCTGACCCTGGGCGACGGATCTCAGAACGACACCGTCCGGGGCAGCGTCGTGACCGACACCTCGGGTAACGGCATCCAGCTCGGCAACGTGGACATGCCCGCAGCCACCGGCGCGTGGCAGGCCTCCCGCAACGTGGTGGAGGACAACCGCGTCTTCGACACCCCCGTGGAATTCCTCGGCGGCATCGCCATCGACTCCGGGTACACCGCCCGCGACACGATCAGCCACAACCAGATCGACCACACCCCCTACACGGCGATCTCGATGGACTGGGGCGGCTGGCCGGACAAGGAGAAGGAAGCCCCGCAGCCGAACTTCAGCCAGGGCAACTCCATCTCCGACAATCTGATCTTCAACTTCATGAGCACTCTGAATGACGGCGGCGCGATCTACACCCAGGGCATTACCGGCACCTCGCTGGCCAACGGCGAGCACGTCACCGGCAACGTGATGCACGACATGACCGATGAGGGCCACGTTGTCTACACGGATAACGGCTGCACGTTCGAGACGATCTCCGGCAATGCCATGTACAACCTGGCCTCCACCGCGGTCGCCTGGGCTTCCCGGCACCACGACTACGAACCGGGCGCCACAACCACCGACGACCCCACCACGGTGACCGGCAATTACTGGGAGAACGGCGCGGGCAACAGCACCGCCGACGGCGTCACGGTGTCCGGCAACACCGCGATCACCAGTCCGAGCCAGATCCCGTCCTCGATCACCAGCAACGCCGGCCTGCAACCCGGTTACACCAGCCTGGAGAGCTGGACTCAGGCCCCCCTGCCCCCGCTGGGGGCCTGACCGCTGCGCGGCGGATGGCCAGGCGGTCCCGGCGTCCGCGGCGGCGGGATCACAGCCGCGAACGGAAAGGAGCGCAGCGGAACCCGATACAGCAACCGTCCCGGGCCCGCCCGGGACCAGGCCTTAACTGCCCTCCCGCCCAGCGGCCAGGGAGGGAGCGGTGAACCCCAATCCGCGCCGGACCGGGTCCGCCCGCGGGCGCATAACCCCTCTATGGAGAACCGCATGAGAAATAAATGGATCGGACCGACCCGGAGAAGAACGGCCGGCCGGGTACTCGCGGCGTTTTCGGTACTCCCTCTTGCCATCACGGCTTGGACGGGGATACCCCTCCTGACTGGAACCGCGCAGGCCGCCGGGACATTCAGCGTGCGCACCTACGGCGCTACAGGAAACGGCTCGACCAACGACGCGGCGGCGTTCAGCAAGGCGATCGCCGCTGCCAGCAAGGCGGGTGGCGGCACCGTGCTCGTCCCCGCGGGCCGGTATGTGATCGGCAACTCCATCCATATGATGAGCAACGTCACGATGGACCTGGCCACCGGGTCCACTATGCTCGGCACCTCCAGCGGGTACGATCCGCCCGAGCCGACCAGCTTTGGCAACTACCAGGATTTCGGGCACAGCCACTTTCACGACGCGATGATCTGGGGCGAGAACCTCACCCACATCGGCTTCATCGGATCCGGCACGATCACCGGCAATGGGCATTTCATTACCGGTACCCCGGCGAGCGGCCAGGCCGACAAGCTCATCTCATTGGTGGGTATCAACGGGCTGACCGTCTCCGGCATCACCTTGGAGAACGGCGGCCACTTCGCCATGCTGATCGATGACTGCACCAACGTGGTGTCAAACGACCTGAACATCCAGACCGCGTCCGACCGTGACGGCTGGAACAACGTCAATGTGACCAATGAGACGATCACCAACATCACGATCGCCTCCAACGACGACGCCCTGTCGTTCAAGGGCGACTACGCCCTCGGCAAGGTCCTGCCGAGCGGAAACGTGACCGTCAACGGCGCCCACCTGTCCGCGAAGTGCTGCAACGCGCTCATGTTCGGATCGGAGACCTGCGGCAACTTCTCCAACTACGACTTCCAGAACATCACGATCACCGGCGCGGGCAAGGACGGGCTCGGCATGGTGTCCGAGGACGGCGCCAACATCTCCAACGTCACGTATAACGGCGTCATTATGTCCGGCGTCGCCGGGGCGATCTACGAGAAGGTCGGTACCCGATTGAGATGCGGTGGTTCGCCCGCGGTGGGCAGCATCTCCGACATTCGGTACGAGAACATCACCGGCACTGGCAGTGGCACGTTCAGCCCGACGCTGTGGGGCCAGTCAGGCCATCAGATCAGCGATGTCACGTTCAGCAACGTGCACCTGGCCATGCCCGGCGGCCACGCCCCGATGAGCACCGGCGTCCCGACCGACAACGGTGACTACAACCCGAACAGCATTGGCACCCGTCCGGCCTTCGGGTTCTACCTGCACAACGTGACCGGCATCCATTTCATGAATAGCTCGTTTGAGTTCAGCAAAAACGACGGGCGGCCCGCCATTCTTGCCAACACCGGCGGCAATGTCTCGGTG
>JAFARZ010000226.1 GCA_019245115.1 Streptosporangiaceae bacterium
GCGCCCGCCGGTGTCAACCGCGGCGCGACGGTCCCTGGACACCTCAGAGCCCGTCATCATCACAAAGCACTGTCGTAGTACCAATGCGGATGCGATGCCTCCCGACAGCCTGAGAGTAGTTACGCGACAGCCTCAATACGGCGGGTAGGTTTCCGCGTAGCTGAAGTTTCCGCGCTATATGAAAAAGGTGCACGTCGGCAGAGATCCGGACTGGCCGACGCCCAGCCGCGTAGCACCGCTGGCGCGTTCTGGCGGACTCGACAGGCAGGCCGAGCGGGCGCGGCGACGGATCTGGGGTGAAACCTCACTGCTGAGTTATGTGACGGGGACGATGGCGGCCTTGGCTAGGCGGCCATCTGTTATATGCAGGACGCCGAGGGTTCCGGACGGCTGGCGTCTGCGGTCGGTGGGCGAGCCGGGGTTGAAGATGCGCAAACCGTTGCCGGACTGGTCGAGCGGGATGTGGGAGTGGCCGAACACCACAAGGTCCGCGCTCGGGAATCGTCGGCGCATCCGGGCCAAGCGCCCGGAAGCGGGGCCGCTGTCGTGCAGCATGGCGACCGTGAGCCCGCCGATGTCGAGATCGGCGGTCTCCTCGGCGCCCCATGCCGCGACGTCCGGCGCATCGTTGTTGCCGACGACCGCCACCACCGGGGCGTATTGCGCCAGTTCGTCCAGGACCGCGGCTATGCAGACGTCTCCGGCGTGCAAGATCAGATCCGCGCGGCGGAGATGCGCGGCGACTCGCGGCGGGCAGTGACGCCACCGCCGAGGTGCGTGCGTATCCGCCAGCACCACAACCCGCATGAATCCCGCCTGCGTGGGCTCACCCCGCCCGGTCCACATCAGTCAACCCAGGTTCACCTGCCAATTTAGATTCATTTGCCAGTCCGGGGGCATCCTCCCTCCCAGGATCATCCGCCCGCCCAGGATCATCGTCCGCCGGGTTCGATTCGCCAGCCAACCCGGGTTCCTTCACCAATGCGGGTTCATCCACCAACTCAGGTTTTTCCAGCAAACCAGGCGCCTCGGCCGGCCCGGCCGCACGTTCAAGCCTGGCCGCATGTTCCAGCTTGGCCGCATCCGCCAGGCTGGGCGCATCCGCCAGCTTGGCGGCATGTTCCAGCTTGGGCGCATCCGCCAGCTTGGGCGCATCCGCCAGGCTGGGTTCCTCTACGTGGCGCGGGTCGTGGTCGTGGATGGTCGGCATCACGGAGGTGAGCGCCTCTCTAGCCTTTTCGGCCGCTCTTCGCTTGTTCACCCTCGCTTCCGCTTCGGCCGCCGCGGCGGCCAGGCGTTCGTTCGCTTCGCGGCGACGAAGGCCTCGTCTGATCGCCTTGATCGCGCGGTCGGCGGCGAACAACAAGGCGACAATCAGGACAATCGCAATAGGCAGCAGCACACGCATAGGCAACTTCCGTCTCATCGGGCGGGAATCGTCTTATGTGTCAGTTAAACCTACCGAACGGCTCGATATCAAAACGAGACTTATGCCGCAAACCCCGGCGGGCCGGGCTTTCTGCCTGCTACGATGCTCGCTCCGGTGCCACAGAGCGCCGGGGCGAGAGGGGAAGTGGGCCGCCCGGCGGAACGGGTCGGGCGGCCCGAAACCAGCAGCCGAAACCACCAGCTAGAACTGGTTACCACCGAAACCGACGGCCGAAACCGGTGGCCGGGATTACCCAGCCGGAGTCGGCTCATTGCCGGAACCGGGCGAGCAGCCAGCCGGGCCCGAGGACGGAGGCGCCCAGCGCCCCGACTCGCCTTCGTAGCTCCCGATCCGCGGTGACAACCACGCATAGTCCCGGCAACTCGCGCACGAGGTCCACGATCGCGTCGTCGCCCGATCCCCGCGCCACCACGACGCGGACCTTTCCCGGCTTCATCCGCGACTTCGCGGCACGCGCTGCGCCCTCGATCACGAGCACGAACTCCGCCTCGTCGCCACCAGGCTCGCCGGGTTCGTCACCACCAGCGCCGCCGGACACGCCAGCGCCGCCGGACACGCCAGCGCCGCCGGACTCGCCGGACTCGCCAGATCCGTCGGCCGGGACCCGCACTCCGCGCTCGGCCAGCCGCAGCAGGTCCTCATGTAGCCGCACCGCCGCACCCGCCCGATCCCGCCACCAGCCGTCTGGCCGCGAGCCCATCACGTTGGCGGCATCCACTACGACAGTCACCACGTTTCCCCTCCGCGCCAAGGCCACGCTGGCGCGCGGCCGGCTTGGAGCCACACCGGGCTTACCGCCCCTCCGGGACGGCAATCCGCCGCGGCAGCTCGCTTTCGCTCGCTTAACCGTAACCGCAACCGCAACCGCGAACACCGTAAGCTGGCCGTATGGCAGACGCGACAATTGCCGGGCTCACCGAACAGTTCACCAAGCTGCGCCAGCGCGCGACGGCGCCGCTGATCCTGGAAGTCGACCTTACCGACGGGCTGGCCGAACGCCCGGTAACGGACGTGCTGTCCGGGATCATGGCGTTCCGCAAGACCCGCCTCGCCGACGTGCTCGAAGGCCTGAAGAGAGCCCGTGACGACGACCGTGTCCGCGCGGTTGTCGCGAAGGTCGGCGGCTCCGGCATCGGCCTGGCCAGGATCCAGGAGGTGCGCGACGCCATCGTGAGCTTCCGCGAGTCGGGCAAGCTGACCGTCGCCTGGGCCGAGACGTTCGGGGAGTTCGCACACGGCAGCCTGCCCTACTACCTGGCGACCGCGTTCGACAAGATCTACCTCCAGCCGTCCGGTTCCCTCGGCCTGACCGGCGTCGCGGTCGAGCAGGTGTTCCTGCACGATGCCCTGAACAAGGCGGGCATTGACTTCCAGTCGGCCAAGCGTCACGAGTACAAGACCGCGGCGGACACCTTCACCGAGCGCGGCTTCACCGGTCCGGCGCGCGAGGCGGTCGAACGCCTCACGCAATCGGTCGCCGAGCAGATCACGCAGGCCATCGCGGATCGCCGCGGCAAGACTCCGCAAGAGGCACGCGAGCTACTCGACCGCGGCCCCTTCCTCGCCGCCGACGCCAAGGCAGAGGGACTCGTAGACGTCCTCGGTTACCGCGACGAGGTCTACGCCGACGTCCGCAACGAGGCCGGGCCGGATGCCATCCTGCTGTACATCACCCGCTACTACCGCACCCACGTCCTCACTCAGAAGGCAAAGCGGCTTCCCCGGAGTCCCAGGGAAAACTTCGTGGCGCTGATCCACGCGTCCGGGCCGATAAAGCATGGTCGCAGCGGCCCGCTCGGCGACGGCCCGATGGGTTCCGACACGGTGGCCGCCGCGTTGCGCGCGGCGGCCGGCGACGATCATGCCAAGGCCATCCTGCTACGCGTCAACAGCCCGGGCGGGTCGTACACCGCCTCCGACACGATCTGGCGCGAGGTGGTCCGCACCCGGGCCGCGGGAAAGCCAATCGTGGTGTCGATGGGCGATGTGGCCGCGTCCGGCGGGTATTTCATCTCGATGGCCGCCGACGTCATCGTCGCCCTCCCTGGCACGCTGACCGGCTCCATCGGAGTGATCCTCGGCAAGCCGGTGCTCAGCCAGCTACTGGATCGGGCCGGTGTCACCACCGACGCGGTCAGCCAGGGCGCGCGGGCGAGAATGTTCTCGACGACGCACCCGTTCACCGACGACGAGTGGGACCGGATCAACAACTGGCTCGACGCGATCTATGCCGACTTCACGGCCAAGGTGGCGCAGGGCCGCGGCCTGACATCGGAGCGGGTGCACGAACTGGCCAGGGGCCGCGTCTGGACCGGTGCCGACGCGGCGACGAATGGCCTGGTGGACGAGCTGGGCGGGCTGAACCGGGCGGCCGCGATCGCCCGCACGCGCGGCGGCCTGCCCGCCGACGCACCGCTGCGCAACTACCCGCGGATCGGTCCGCTGGACCAGCTCCGTCCGCCCGAGTCGAGCGAGTCGCGCCCCGCCGCGGCGGCGCGCCTGAGCTTCACCGATGGCTGGGGACCCGCCTGGCAGATCGCGGCCCGCGCGGGCCTGCCGCCCTACGGACCCTTGATGCTCCCGGGATCTTGGACAATCAGATTATGGGAACGACATCGGTGCTTCCCGTCTGATGTCATCTCCAGACGTCAGGGTGGCGTACCGGGCCTGGGCCGGTGCCGTCACGCTCCTGACGATCGCGGACGGAAGGGACGACATCGGCGCCACGATCAGCGCCTTCTGCCCCGTGTCCGTTGACCCGCCGTTGGTGCTGATCTCCCTGATGGCGGAGTCCTACCTATCCGAGCTCTTCCTCCCCCGGGGGGACGACCCCCCCGCTGCTGAGGGGATTCCCGGGCGAGCGTTCGCGGTTACGATGCTGGGCGCCGGGCAGCGCATGGTGGCGGGCCGGTTTGCCGCCGAGGGCCGTCCCAGTGCCCGGCTGATGCTGGATGACGTGCCACACCACCGCGGTCCGATTTCCGGCGCCCTCATTCCCGGGGAGGGTCTGGCTGCAATCGAGTGCATAACGGAGCAGCGGGTTCCCGCCGGGGACCATCTGCTGATCGTCGCCCGTGTCATCGCGGTGGCCTACGTGTCCGACGCCGGCTCGCCGCTGATCCGCTTCCAGGGCCGGTATCTGCTCTCGACATAATTAACCCATGGCTGACCTTCCGGGTATCGACACCAGCGTGGCGCATCCGGCGCGCGTCTACGATTACTGGCTCGGCGGCAAGGACAACTTCGCGGCCGACCGGGAGGCGGGCGAGCTGGCGTTGCGGGCCTATCCGGAGCTGGCTCTCGCGGTTCAGTCCAACCGGGCGTTCCTGGCCCGAGCGGTGAAGTTCCTGGCGGGCGAGATCGGCGTCAGGGAGTTCCTGGACATCGGGACGGGCATCCCGACCGGTAACAACACCCATGAGGTCGCTCAGGACACGGCGCCGAACAGCCGGATCGTCTACGTGGACAACGATCCAATCGTGCTGCTCCACGCGAAGGCGCTGCTGAAGAGCAGCCCAGAGGGCGCCTGCGACTATATCCAGGCCGACCTGCACGACTCGGACGCCATTCTCGAGGCGGCCGCCAGGACCCTGGATTTCGGCCAGCCGATCGCACTGATGCTGCTCGCCGTCCTGCAGTTCATCCCCGATGAGGAAGATCCCTACGGGCTGGTCGGTCACCTCGTCGACGCGCTGCCGACCGGCAGCTACCTGGTGATCTCGCATCCCACCGACGACTTCAACCCGAACCGGAAGGGCGAGTCGATGCAGCGGTACAACGAGCGGGTGTCCGCCGCCGGGACGCTGCGCGGCAAGGAAGAGACGGAACGGTTCTTCGCCGGCCTCGACCTGGCCGAGCCCGGCGTCGTCCCGGTCTCTGGGTGGCGCCCCGACAGCGATCTCGTGGCCGCTCGCCCCTCCTCGATGTGGTGCGGCGTGGGACGAAAGCCCTGACACGAACCCGACCCCGCCAGCCCATAGCCGCCCCGGCCCCTATCACGGGCTTCCCGAGACCAGGTTTCCGCCTTGCCAGACGGCGGCGATCAGCGGGACACCCGGACGGTAGGCGAGGTAGGAATGGGAGGGAGCATCCAGCAGGATCAGGTCGGCGCG
>JAFARZ010000227.1 GCA_019245115.1 Streptosporangiaceae bacterium
GCGCCCGCCGGTGTCAACCGCGGCGCGACGGTCCCTGGACACCTCAGAGCCCGTCATCATCACAAAGCACTGTCGTAGTACCAATGCGGATGCGATGCCTCCCGACAGCCTGAGAGTAGTTACGCGACAGCCTCAATACGGCGGGTAAATTTCCGCGTGGCATGTAATTTCCGCGCTATATGGGGGCGAAGGGCAAAGGTGCAGGCTCCATAGTGCCATCGGCCATTACACATAACCCGGCACCCACCGGACCACCTCGGCCCTGAACTCTCCCTCGCATTCGAGCTGGCACAGCACGCCGATGCCGGCGGTTGACACCCGGTGGATGAGCACGTACGTCGGCGGCACGTTGAACTTGCGCGAAATGCCGGACGCGCTCAGGTCGGTGACCCGGGCGGCCTCATCGCGCATCCATTCGCGGGTGAACTTGAACGAGTCCACCGCGGACGGCTCGGCCAGCGGGGCCAGGAAGGCATGCAGGGCGTCGAGGTCCACGGAGATCCCCGGACGCAGGAAGCCGTGCTCGCGCAGCTCGTGTTCCACCGCCGAGACGTCGGCGTCGGTGTGCATCAGCCGGAGCAGACGGCCGAAGAACGGCGGCAGGCCGTCGGGCAACCGGTCGACGGCGCCGAAGTCGATCACCCCGAGCCGCCCGTCGGCCAGCAGCCGGAAGTTTCCGGGGTGGGGGTCGGCGTGGAGCAGTCCGGCCCGGGCGGGTCCCGAGAACAGGAACCGGACCAGCAGGATCCCGGCCCGGTCCCGGTCCTCCTTTGAGCCATCGCGGATCACCGCGGACAGCGGAGTGCCGTCCATCCATTCGGTCACCAGCACATGCTCCGTGCCGGTGACCACATCGGGCACGTAGAAATCCGGGTCGTCGCGGTAGGCCTCGGCGAACTGCCGCTGCGCCTGCGCCTCCATGGCGTAGTCGAGCTCTTCCGCCACCCGGGAGCGCAGCTCGTCGAGCAGCGGTTTCACCTCGAGCCCTGGCATCAGCATGCCGAACAGCCGTCCCAGGCGCGCCAGCTGGTTGAAGTCGCCGAGCAGCGCCCGGCCCGCGCCCGGATACTGGATCTTCACGGCGACCGTGCGGCCGTCGTGCCACACGGCCTTATGTACCTGTCCGATCGACGCCGCGGCCGCGGGCGAATCGGAAAATGACTCGAACCGCGACCGCCAGTCGGGCCCCATGTCTTCGGTCAGCACCCGGTGTACCGTGGCCGCGGGCAACGGCGGCGCGGATTCCTGGAGTTTGGTGAGCGTGGCCCGGTAGGGCCCGGCGATTTCCGGCGGCAGCGCGGCCTCGAAGATCGACAGCGCCTGGCCGAGCTTCATGGCGCCGCCCTTGAGCTCGCCGAGTACGCGGAAGATCTGGTCGGCGGTGCGCTGCTGGATTTCCTGTGCCACGATCTCAGCCGACCGGCCGCCGATCCGCTTGCCGACGCCGACCGCGGTGCGCCCCGCGAGGCCGATCGGCAGACGGGCCAGTTTGGCGGCCCTCGTCACCGCGTTGCGCGGCACGTCATTGCGCGCCCCCGCGTTACGCGGCGTGTCATCGCGCGCCCCCGGGCCGCGCGGCACATCTTCGGTCACATATCTATTCTCGGTTACCTGGCGAGCGGCAGGAACAAGCCGCGTGCGGCGGCCACGTACGGCGGCGCCACTGCCAGTCCGGTAGCACCACCTCGAGCGTCCCGTTCACCGCGACCGGGACCAGGACCTGGTCGATGAACGCGAGCGCCTGCGTCGCGGCGACCGTGGCGGTCATCGCGGCCAGCACGATGCCGCACGCCTCCGGGCGCAGGGATGCGCAGGTCGCCTGAGCCAGTACCTTCGGCCAGGCTGGATCGGCGTCTGTCTTACGCAGATCAAGGCAGCGCAGGCAGGCCGAACGGCCCGGCAGCACCAGCGGTCCGACCACGCCGATCGCCTCGCTCGCACGCACGGCCAGATGCGGCACGCCGTCGCGCTGCAAGCCCGCGGTCAGATCCGGCGACCGGTACGAGCTTGTCAAGATCACGAGGTCGGGCACCGCGCCGAAGTCAGCGGTCTTCGCCTCGGGAGCGGCGCGCTTTACCGCCCGGGCGGCGCCCTCCGCCCGTGGCTCGCCGAGGTCGGTTCGGAGCAGCCCGCCCGGTGCCAGGTCGCCCGGCTCGGCCGGGACAGGGTCGCTGCACGCGACCCGGCCGACCCCGGCCGCGGCGAGCAGCGTCGCGATGTTCGCGCCCGTCCGGCCAGCGCCGTGCACCCGGACAAAGGCGTCCCGGCGGCGGGCAAGGGTGCGTGCTCCTCCGTCGCCGTCCCGGTACGCCAGTGACGCGGTGGCCAGTTCTGGCGCCAGCCGGGCGCGCAGCTCATCCGGCATCGACCGGTGCAGCTGGGCCGGGAAGTCGTCCAGGATCCCGGCCACGGCGAGCAGCGTGAGCACCCGGCTGGCCGCGTCGGCTGGCACGCCGCACGACTGCGCCGTGGCGATGACCGCCTCGCGGTCCCGGCTGCCATCGAGCAGGCTGATCACCGCGGCCGCGGGCCCGAGCCCTTCCAGCGCGACGGCCCGCCGCGGATCGATCCCGATCTGGAGCGTGCCACGGTCCCGCCACATGGGAAGCAGTCCCGCCTTCAAGCTTGGCCTCATGACAAACACTGTGCCATCAAGGTGTGACATTCTTTATCCGGGGGGTAAACACCAACCCCCCGGACCCCCGCCCGCGACGCTTCCGTTGCAGTATCGCCCGGCCGGGAGGCCTGGAAGGCCTCCGCGGCCGGGTGATCCGCGAAGCTCGCTTTGCTCGCCGCGGAGCCACCGTTTCCGCCGGGCCGCGTGGGGGACCGCGAAGCTCGCTTTGCTCGCCGCGGATCGCCGAGCGTCAGTCGCGCGGCGGGTTGGCGCTCAGCAGCACGACTGTGATCATGGCGGCCACCGGGAGCGCCGGAACTCCGGCGGGGGCGGTCTTCACCAGCAGGCCGGACAGCAGGGCCCCGGCCAGCAGGCCCGCCAGCACGCCGGGACGGATCAGTCCTCCGCGCTTGCCCCGCCCCTGCTTGTCGCGGCGGGGGCTGGCCAGCGAGCGCACCAGTCCGGTCAGTGTCCCGGTCAGGTAGGTGGTGGACACGTCGTTCAGGCCCATGTTGATGACCGCGGAAGCTTGTATGCCCATCGCCGCCGTGGCGGTGGCCAGCAGCCAGTACTGCGCGGCGCCGCTCGGGGCCGAGCCCGCGATGTCCCAGCCCGCGAAGAACCCGATGAGCAGCGCGAGTTCGGCGATCAGCGTGGCTCTGACATGCGGCGCCCAGGCCCCTTCGCTCGCCTCAGGCGCCGCGCCGGACCCGGATTGGGCGGCGTGATGCCAGGCGATCCGGGTACCGCCCGCGACGCCAGTCACGTACCCGGCGAACGCTGTCGCGGTGTGCGCGATCAGCGACGCCGAACCGTGTGCGATCGCGAGCCCGCACAGCACGATGTTGCCGGTCATGACGCTGGCGAAGACATTGCCCAGCCGGGTGAAGCTGGCCACGTCCATCGCGCCGGAGCCGAACGTGAGCGCTATCGCTATCAGGGTCGTGGCCTGCTGCCTTGGTCGGTCCATCGCCGCTTAGCAGATCATCTCGGCCCACCGGAAGGCAAACCGAGCCGATGCTACCGATCTGGTCTATGAGCGGTGGTCCACCCGTAGTGCGAGGTCCGGGTGACGCTGCCGTCGGCCGGGTCGCGCACCTTGTCCAGCACGTTCAGCACCTCGGTCCTGGCCGCGGCCCGCTGGCCTTCTGGGATGTGCTGCCAGCTGATCCGGCGGGCGCGCTGCCAGCCGGACTCCCACCACGCCGCCGGACTCGGGTAGCGCATCGGCAGATCGCTGGTGGCCGTGGCGATGCCGGTGTATCCGCATCCGGCCAGCATGTCCTCGAGGTCCCGCACCGAGGTGAGCGGCCAGTGCCGCAGCATCTGGGTGAACTTGGGCGCGCCGTCGGCGACATAGCTGTCGGCGGCGAGCAGCGCCGGCGCCCAGGCGGGATCCTCGCTCACCTGCCAGGAAAAGGCGACGGTTCCTCCAGGCCGCAGCAGCCGGAGCCAGCGTCGCGCCGCTTGCTCCGGGTGCGGCAGCAGGTAGAACACGAGGCTTGCGATGACCTTGTCGAAGGTACCATCTGAGCACGGCGGGTCAGGTGGGTCCTCGGCGTCGCCTACCAGCAGCCGGATGTTGTCCAGCCCGGCGGCGTCGGCCCTGGCCCGGGCGGTCGCGAGCATCTGCTCCGACAGGTCGACACCGGTCACCTGTCCGCCGGGCAGCGAAATCCTGGCGGCGGGCAGCAATGCGGCCCCGGTACCGCAGCCGGCATCCAGCACGCGGTCACCGGCCCGGATGCCGGCTTGGCGGATGAGACGGGCGGCGACCGGCTCGGAGAAGACCTTCTCGGTGTCGTCGTACCGCCGGGCGACGTGATCGAAGTTGGATCCGACCTGCTCCCTGACCGCGTCGGCCTCCGCGAAAGACGAGGAAGACGAGGAAGACGATTCGGTCATCCCGCCATCGCCGCCACGCTGAAGGAGTGCTTGAGCAATCCGAACTGGAGCATGAGGTCGGCGACGTGCTGCAGCCGCGCCTGCGACACACCCACCGGGTACGTGTCCGGCGTGATCATCGTCGCGATCTCCGGCGTGGTGCCCAGGAATTTGATCATCGCGGCGTTCAGGTCGGGCCTGCTGGTGGTGGCGAGCTGCTGGCCCTGGTCGATGGCGCGGATGAACGCGGCCGCGGTCTTCGGGTACTTCCGCGCCCAGGCCTGGGTTGACACGTACCCGTCGATGGCGAACGAGGAGGTGGCGCCCTGGTTGGTGTCATACAGTTCGGTCAGGCCGTACTTGGCCTTCCCGACCGAGATGAACGGCTCGGTCATCCAGGCCGCGTCGACCTGGTGCGCGTTCAGCGCGGCGGCCTCGTTCGGGAACGGTATCGCCACCAGGCGCACCGAAGACGGCGGAATGCCGTGCTGTTGCAGCGCGGATTCGACCAGCAGCGAGGCGGCGTTGTTCAGCGCGTTGACCGCGACCGTCTTGCCCTTGAGCTGGGCCAGGGTCTTGATCGGCGACCCGGCCGCGACCATCAGCGATCGCGAATGCGCGGTGGTCAGCGATCCATCGGCCAGCACACGCAGTTGGACCGCGCCCGGATTGTTCGCCTCGGCCTGGATCTCGGACACATAGTTGCCGGCCAGGATGTCGACGCTGCCGTTCAGCAGTGTCGCGAGCACATCGGCGCTGCTGGTGATGGTAACCATCTTGACGTGCAGCCCCTGCGCGGCGAAGATGCCGCGCATGTCGGCGATGTAGAGGCCGGCGTTGGCCACCGCCGGCACCACCCCTATGGTGATGTCCGGCTTCTCCACCGCGGCGGTACCCCCACTGGCCGTCCCAGCCGCTCCAGTCGACGTCGACGACGACCCGCCTCCGTTGGCCGCTGCCGGGCTGCTGCACGCGGTGGCCGCCGAGAGCAGGCCAGCCGCCGCGAGCATCGCGGACGCGGTCTTCCATGACATTCCAGGCAGGCCCGGCAAGATGACACCTCCGTGATAGTTGCCGTCACATCTACCGTCACTTTCGCGTCACTTCACCCGGTCATCGGCGTCACCTTGAATGAGCGCTTGAGCAGCCCGAATTCCAGCATCAGGTCGGCCACTCGCTGCATGCGGACCCGGGAGACGCCGATCGGATAGGTATCGGGAGTGATAACCGTAGCGATAGTGGGCGTGACGCCCAGGAATTTGACCATCGCGGCATCTATGTCGGGCCTGCTGGTGTTGGCGAGCTGCTGACCCTGGTCGATGCCGCGAATGAACGCGGCCGCGGTCTTCGGGTATTTCCGCGCCCAGGCCTGGGTTGACACGAAACCGTCGATGGCGAACGAGGAGGTGGCGCCCTGATTGGTGTCATACAACGAGGTGAGGCCGTACTTCGCCTCGCCAATTGAGATGAACGGCTCGGTCATCCAGGCCGCATCGACCTGGTGCGCGTTGAGCGCGGCGGCTTCATTCTGGAACGGGATCGCCACCAGATGCACGCCGTTGGCGGGGATACCGTGCTGGACCAGCGCGGATTCGACCAGCAGCGAGGCGGCGTTGTTCAGCGCGTTGACCGCGACCGTCTTGTCCTTGAGCTGGGCCAGGGTCTTGATCGGCGACCCGGAAGCGACCATCAGCCCTCGTGACTGCGGCGCGGTCAGCGACCCCTCAGCGAGCACGCGCAACTGGACCGCGCCCGGGTTGTTCGCCTCGGCCTGGATCTCGGACACGTAATTACCGGCCAGGATGTCGACGCTGCCGTTGAGCAGCGTCGCGAGCACATCGGCGCTGCTTACGATCGGGACGAGCTTCACGTGCAGCCCCTGCGCGGAGAAGAAACCGTGCATCGCGGAGATGTACAGGCCGGCGTTGGCCACCGCCGGCACCACCCCGATGGTGATGTCCGGTTTCTCGGGTGCCGATGAGCTGTTTCCCGCTGCCGAGGCCGGTCCGCCGCATCCCGTGGCGGCCACGATCATTCCCGCCGCGATCGCTGGCCCGACGAGCACGCGCGTCCATCGCGCCCTCCCCGATGGCCTTTTCCTGGGCATTTGAGGCGCGGCGGACATGAGAAAACACCTCCGGAAGCTTCGCTGTGTCGGCCGATAATCCCGCGACGGAGGCATTGACGACTGCCTTCGTCAGCTTCAGCGTCACTTCCACGTCATTCGCCCCAGGCCGGCACGGCAAGCACGCCGTCATGCAGCGTGAGCGCACCAGGCTGACGCCGCACCGCGGCGGCTGCCTTGGCCAGCAGGTCAAGCAGCGGTATCGGACTGGCGAGCCGGAAACCGGTGGCCGGAGCGTGTACCCAGACGATCCCCGGTCCCAGTGGCACCGGAATCCGGCTTCCCTCCGCGTGCCACCGGATGAGTCCGGCCTCGGCTGGCGGTGCCGGGAACCGCTCGCGGACCTGCCAGGGGCATGCGCCCGCCTGGACAAGGAAGAAGAAGCGGTTGTCCGCGACGGTGGCGGCCAGCGCCTCGGACGGAGGCGGCAGAGCTGGCAGGTTCCTGACCGGATCCACTACGCCACCGGAGCCGAGCCACCAGTGCACCGCGAGCGTGCCAGCGGGCCTGTTCAGCTCCAGCGCGTCGACGACGCTGCCGGTCGCCAGCTCCAAGCCCGCCGGGCCGTTCGTCACCGGCCAGCCCAGCCTTTCGTACGCCGCCAGATCGTCCGGCCATTCCGGCCGGGGCGCTCGCGGCACGGGCAGGGGGCGGGCCACCATCCCGGCGGCGGAGCGTCGTTCGGCCGCCTGCGCCCGCTGGACCTGATCGAACCGCCCGGCCATGACCCCGCCCGTGCCGAGCAATTCGTCGCACGCTTCCCAGAACCGGCGCGGGACGTCCTGCCCGCCGCTTTCCACGGTCGACACGGTAGAACGCGAATAGCCGACTTTGCGGCCGAGTTGGGCCTGAGTGAAGCCAGCCACGTGCCGCCACGTGGCGAGTTCCTGCCCGAGCTCGCGTCGGAGCGATCGGATCATGGCAGGTTGCGGCCCGGAGGTCACCGGCACTCCAATGCGTTATCGTGCGTCGCTTCCCGCTCGGGTCCATAAGTTAGCACAAATGCGGAATATGGCAATACGGCAACGTCGAACCCCTTTGGTTTGCTAAAAGACTAATGATCGCTATGCATCAATTCAAGATCATTTATCGCGACTGAGAAAAGCAATCACATTGGCGAAAAGCGAAACTAAGCTGCGTGAACGCGAACCGAACGGGCCCACTCCGGCGCGTCCGGCGCTCCGTCGCCGAGCAGCCCGACGACCACCCGCATCCCCTTCGGACCGCCGGACGGCCAGGGTGTGTACCCGTCCGTGAGCACCACGCACACCGCCGGGCGGGGACGCAGCGCCGCCGCGGCCGCTATCCCGATCCCCATGTCGGTGCCGCCCCCGCCGACCAGCGTGACCTGCCGGGCCGAGCTGACCCGCTGGGCCGGCGCGGCCGCCGTGTCGCACGCGAGCACCCGCAGCCGCCGGGCCAGTCCCAGCGATCTCAGTAGCCCCTCCACCTCGGCGAGCACCATCGCGAGCAGGTCCTCGGTCATGCTGCCGGACGTGTCGCACACCACGGCCACCTCGGGCACCGGCCGCCGCAACGCCGGCAGGATCACATCCCCGGTAACGGCCGACCGCCGGGACGGCTTCCGGTAGGAGTAGTCGACCGCGCCCGCCACCTCGGAGATCGCCCGCCGCAGCTCAGCGGCCAGTAGCCGGCGCCAGTTCACCTTGGGGGAGAGGGTCTCGGCGGCCCATCGGAGCAGGCCCGCCGGTACCGCGCCCGGCTGCTTGCCGTGCGCGATCACGTCCTGCGCGACCTGCCGCCGCAGCAATTCCGCCTGCCATCGCGGCAACCCGCCGTCCCCTCCCGGCTGACCGTCTGCCCCGCTTCCGCAGTCCAGCCATTCCGACAAACGTCTTGGGTTATCTCCTCTGGGCCCCTTCCCCGCCCGGGTGGCCTCGTAATACTGTTCCGCGAGCAACCCGTCCGGCTGGCCTAGGGCGCGGGGGATTACGGGATCGCCGGGCAGATCGAGCCCGGCGGATATCAGATCGTCGTTGATCTCCGCGTCCGCGGCTCGTACCCATTCACTGGCCTCGTCCGGCCCGACGCCGGCCAGCTTGGCCCGGTCTCCGTGCGTGCGCAGCAGGTGGCACACATGGTGGACCAGCACGCTGCCGAGCTGGGCCGCCGTCCATTCCCCGGTGAGCTCGGGGTCGGCGTGCATCCGCCAGCCTTCGTCGACCGAGACCGTCCCGCTGCCCGGCTCGGCGATCACCGTCGCCCCGAACACGCCGGTGGCCAGGTACGGAAACCGCATGGCGGCCCACAACCGCGCCGCCGCCAGCCCGGGGATGGTCATGAGGGCAGCAGGCCGGCGTCGCGCAGTACTGGCAGGAAGCGCTTGATCTCGGGCGGCATCTCGGTCAGGCCGTGCGGCCGGCACGTGGCCAGCACCCGGGCCGCGACGGCGGCCACATCCAGGGCGGCTGCGTCAGCGGCCAGGCCGAGTACCTGCCAGCCCGCCACCCAGCGCTCCGGCGTGGGGTTCGCGGCGACCGCGGACGTGACGGCGGCCAGCGCGGCATACGCGCGGTCGCCGCGCTCAGGCAGCCGGAACGAACTGGGGTCGGCCAGCACGGCCTCGGGATCCGGCAGGTCCATGTCGATCAGCCAGGCGAGGAACTCGACTCCCGCTCCGTCGCCGACCGCGCCGATGATCAGTGCGGAACGGGCGTCCTGCGAGGTTCCCGCCGCGTTGGCGGCGGCCATCAGCCGCGCCGTCATCTCCCAGGTGCGCGGCGACGGCCAGCCCCGTCCGGCGGACGCCGCGTCCGACGGCGGCGCGATGGCCAGCGCCGGACGGACATGCAGGAACGCGGCGACGAGCCCGCGCGCCAGTATCTCCTCGGCCTGCCACCCGTCGGGCAGCAGCGGCACCTCCGGCGGCGCCCAGCCGCCGGCCAGCCCGTCCGCGACCGCGCGCGCTTCGGCCTGCCAGGTGAGATGGCACAACCGGTTGGCCAGCGGCGCGGACAGGTCCCAGCCGTCCGCCGCCTGCTCCGGCGGGTTGGCCGCCGCCACGACCGCGACCTGCTCGGGCAGCGCGAGGTCGCCCACCGCTCGCTCGAGCACCACCCGCAGCAGCGCGGCCTGCACCGCGGGCGGCGCCGTGGACAGCTCGTCGAGGAACAGCAGGCCGTGCCCGGCGTCGGCGAGCCGCCGCGCCCACATCGGCGGGGCGAACCGCACGCTGTCGCCGACCACGATGGGCAACCCGGCGAAGTCGGACGGCTCTCTGATCGAGGCGATCACCGTTTCGCACGGCAGTCCCATCGCCTCGGCCATCGCGCGGATGGCCGACGTCTTACCGGTGCCGGGTGCGCCCCACAGCAGCACGGGAACGCGGGCCGCCACCGCGACGCCGAGCGCCTCAACCGCCGGATTTGAAGTCATATCTCCCAGTGTGGGGTATGTCCCGAACCGTCGGTGCCGTGCACGTCGAGCAGCACCGGTTCCTTCCCCGGCGCGGGCAGCGCCAGCACCTGGGCGTCCGGCCAGCCCGGCCGGACCACCGCGACGACCAGGTGCCGGGCGACGAAGGCCAGGCCGCAGGCCCACACCGACGCCAGCCAGCCGGCCGCCAGGCTGACGCGCAGCCTGCGGTCGCCCGCCTTCCCGGCCAGCGTCACTGAACCCCAGGGGGGTCCGGGGGGACGGTTCCCCCCGGAAGAAGCGGAGCCGCTACCGCTCTCGACCGAGGCCCGCACCTGGTCCGGGTCCAGGCCGAGCCAGTTCTCCGCGATCGGCGCCAGCCGTCCGGTCAGCGCCGCGGCCAGCGCGGGGCGGTTCGCGGCGCTCAGCCGCCCGGCGTGCGCGGCGACCACGTGGCCGGCCAGCCGGAACTGGAACGCGGGTCCCAGGGCGAGCAGCGACAGGAGCTCGGCGGTGTGCTGCTGGGTCTTGATGATCTCGGCCTGCATCGCCCGCCTCACCTGGGCCGGCCCGTGGCCAGGCCGCATCGGGAACCGGATCGGCGCGGCGACGGGCGTGGGCGGCCCGTGCAGGGCGGCCCATCCGAAGTGCAGGGTCGGTTCCTCACTCCGCGGTACGTCATCCCAGCTCACCGTCACGGTGTCGGCCGGACCGCGCGGGCCGACCTCGAGCACGACCAGATCCTCGGCATGCCGGGCCCACGTCTCGGCCAGCTCGACACAGCGGGCCCTCTCCCCGCCGAGGGCGGCGAGTACCAGCTCGGCTTCGGCGTCGGGATGCGATGGCAGCCGCAAGCTGCCGGCCTCCCAGCGCAGGTCATGCGTACCCGTTCCGCACGGCACCTCGGCCGAGCAGGGTGACAGGGAGAGGAACCACCGTTCGTTCGTGATATTTATCACCTCCAGCGGACGGGCACACTGCCGCGGACCTCGGCCGATCGCCCAGCGGCGATGATGTCGAGCGAGGTGCAGCGGGTCAGCGGGGGGAGGATCTGGAGCTGCGCGGCGGCCTCGCCGTCGTGGACCACATTCATGCCCTTGCCGCGCGCGGCGTGCCAGCGTCCAGTGTCGTCGCGCAGCCACAAGGTCGGCAGGAGATGTGTCTCCGGGTTGACGTCCGGCGGTATGCCGGTCAGGTAAATGTGCATGTCGGTGCCTTCCTCGTTGGCGTGCAGCCCCAGGATCGAGATCGTGACGCCATCCAGCTCGGGCAGTGCGACCGCCACGTCGGCGCAGCCGTCACGGGGAGAGACGATCTCGGGCTTCCTGCGATGCGCGTACGAGAGCATGCTCAGCCACGGCACCGGCAGCTCGGACGCGGGGGGTGCGGTGATGCCGTGCTCGCGGAGGTCCAGGCTCTCGCACAGCATGGCGAGCTGGCCGGGGACCGGGCTGAGCGGAGACAGCGCCCCGGCCGCCACCAGCGCCTCGACGATATCACCGAGCCCGGTGGCGAGCTGGCTCGTCTGCCTCAGCGCCATGCTGGACGTGGTGCCGCGAGGGACGGTGGCTTCGGCGGCGGCGGTGAGGATCCGCAGCGCGGTGGCGTTCAGCAGATGCTCGCCGGGAGAACGGGTGATCTCGGTGATCGTGACCGCGGGAGGATGGAGCGGCGCCTGGAGGCTGATCCGTCGCGTGGGCCCGCCCGGGCAGGCCAGGTCCAGCCAGCGGACGCCGGGCGGCGGCGCGCGGTCGAGCCGCAGCAGGCCGTTCCAGCCGGCCATCGTGCCGTGGCCGGCGAACCCGAGCGCGTAACCGGCGCCCTGGTCGTCGGTCGCGGTGAAGTCGCGCAGCAGGTGGATCGCCCCATGCGGCGGCATGTCACTCAGCGCGTCGCGCAACCAGGCGTGCACGCTGAACCGCGCTCCGTTCGGGGTCTGCGAGAACGCCATGAGGTACAGCTCGCCGCGAACCTCGTCGTCGCGGACCGGCACCATCATTCCCACCGGGATGACGCGATCGGGCCCGGGTTGAGCGGCCGGCGCCGCGGGGCCGGGAAGCGGCGCTCCGGGGTCCGGGGCCGGCATGGGATGCTGCGAGACCGCCTGCATGAGCCGGGCCACCCGGCGGCGCATGGCCGGCCGCGCCGAGATGAGCGAACGATCCTGGGCGGGTTGCCGGACCGCCACGGCCAGCTCGAAGTTCGCCAGGATCGCGTCGGCCACCACATGGTCGATCGCGCCCACCGTGGTCAGGGCCTGCGCTACGTTCCTCAGCCGCGCCGTGGCCGGAGGCCCAGGCCAATTCTGCGCCGTGGCCGGAGGCCCAGGCCAATTCTGCGCCGTGGCCGGAGGCCCAGGCCAATTCTGCGCCGCGGCCGGTCCCGGGTGGGGCAGGGCCATCGTTTCGCCGCCTGGGGTGGTGAGACGGCGGAGTTCGGTCTCGGCCTTCAGCCGTAGGTAAGTCTCCGCGCGTTCCGCATCCACGCCCTAATTGTCCACCCATGACGGGAAAGGGCGGGTCGGCTTTTCAGGCTCGGGTGACGGCGGCCTCGGGCGTGCGCGAGGTGGCGCCTGTCCAGCAGCGGACGATGTCGCGCATGGAAAGCAGGCCCGCCACATCCTGGCCCTCCACGACCACGAGGTGCCGGAATCCGCCGCTGACCATGGCGTGCGCGGCATCTTCGAGGGTCCATTCCGGTGAGGCGTACACGAGGTCTTCGGTGCGATGCTGGGCGGCGAGTTCGGCATCGGGGTCCTCGCCCGCGGCGATCGAGTTGAGGATGTCCCGCTCGGTCAGGATGCCGACTCCGGCGTGCTCTGGATCGATCACCACGGCGGCGCCGATGTGCCGCGCGGCCATCATGCGCGCGGCCTGCCGCAGCGTGTGCGTCGGACCGACCGTCAGTACAAGCCTGGACATTCCGTCACGTACCTTCAAGGCACCCACCACCTCTCCTGGCGGGGAGGGCGTTACGGCGGGACCCTCTCCCGGAGCTTGTGAACTTGTGACGCGTCCAACCAGCATCTGTCAATCCGTCGTCTTCGGCAACCCCCATTTCAGCCCTTGCGCAGCCGGCCGAGCACCTCATCGTGCAGGTGTCCGTTCGTGCAGACCACGCTTCCGCCCTCCGGCGTCGTCTCGCCTTCCAGGGAGGTGAACCGGCCGCCGGCCTCGGTGACGATGACCTGGAGCGCGGCCAGATCCCACAGCGATACCTCGGGTTCGGCCGATATGTCGCACGCGCCCTCGGCGACGAGCATGTGCGACCAGAAGTCGCCGTAGGCACGGGTCCGCCATACCGAGCGGGTCAGCCCGAGGAACTCGTCGGTCAGCCCCCGGTCCGCCCAGCCGCCGAGGCTGGAATACGACAGCGAGGCGTCGCCCAGCTTGGTTATCCCGGAAACATGACATGGCGAGGCCTTGGTGAGACTGCGGCCGGTCCACGCGCCGCCGCCCAGCGCCCCCCACCAGCGTCGGCCCAGCGCGGGAGCGGACACCACGCCAACCACGACTTCGGGGCCGTCCATCAGCCCGATCAGCGTCGCCCACACCGGCACGCCGCGCACGTAGTTCTTGGTCCCGTCGATCGGGTCGATGACCCAGCACCGCGGGCCGCCGCCGGACCGGCCCATCTCCTCACCCAGCACGGCGTCGCGCGGCCGGGCTCGGCGCAGCACGTTGCGCAGGGATTCCTCGGCCGCCCGATCGGCGTCGGACACCGGCGTGAGGTCCGGCTTGGTCTCGACCTTGAGGTCCAGCGCACGGAACCGCCTGGCGGTGATGTCGTCGGCGGCATCCGCGAGGACGTGCGCGAACCGCAGGTCGTCGTCGTAACGTGCCACCTGCGAAACGGTACCGCCTCAGGCCGCACGCTGGCCATGCCAGGGGTCTGAGCGGGCATACTAAAAATATGCGCAACCCACCGCGCGCAATACTCGTCGACGTGCCGGAGCAGCTACGGGCCTTCGTCCGGGATGGACGGATCACCGCGCTGCCCGCCAAGCGAACTCGTCGCCGTGAGCTGCTCGACGAAGTGGCCCAGGCATTCGAGCCCGGCAGGCGGTATCCCGAATCCGCTGTCGACGAGGTGCTGAAGTTGCTCTTCGATGACCACTGTGCGCTGCGCCGCTATCTGGTGGACGAGGAGTTCATGTCCCGCACCCCAGCCGGTCAGTACTGGCGCTCCGGAGGAGCATTCGATGCGTAAATCCCGCCGGCCGCTGCTCGCGGCTTTCTCCCTGATCCTGCGCGACCCCGCCGATCTCCGCGGCTGCTTCCCCGACCCTCCCGACCGCGACCTCCGCGGCTGCTTCCCCGACCCCCCCGACCGCGACCTCCGCGACTGCCTCCCCGACTCACCCACCCCAGACCTCCGAGACTTCCGCATCCGACACCGCCGCTAACCCCACAGCCCCGCTAGCCTCACGGTTGCCGCTAACCCCACAGCCCAGCTAACCCCACCGCCCAGCTAACCCCGCAGCCCCCTATAACCTCGTGGCCCCGCTAGCCCCGCGTCCCACGCTAGCCCCGCGTCCCACGCTAGCCTCACGGTTGCCGTTAACCCCGCAGCCCAGCTAACCCCGCAGCCCCGCTAACCCCGCAGCCCCCGATCACCTCGTGGCCCCCGATCACCTCGTGGCCCCCGATAACCTCACGGTGCCGCTAACCCCGCGTCCAACGCCGCCTGGCACATATCCGACATTTCCTGATTCGTCCAGTGGATTCGGCTGGGGCTTCGTTACGGTGGATGGCTACTCTGCCGAATCGTAGGCGTCTCAAGGTGAATCGAGTTTGCGGCGTGGTAAGGGGCCGCCGGTTTGCCACGATATGACCAGTATGCGACTGCGACTGTGCTGGACGACGTGGAGGAAAAGAGCCTCGCGGATATTTGTGCGCCGGTTTCCGGCACCTTTTCTTCCGCAGGGCTCATATCTTCCACGAGGTGGTTGGCGCTCGCGTCCTCTATATGGCGATATATGCGTACTCGGTCCACTGGCCAGCGCGTTCTAGCGGGAGACGGCGCGGCGCCGACCTGTCGTAAATACGCCTAATTCCCCGTATCGCGGACATTTGATGCCGGGTTCGCAACCTTCCCGTTCGCCGCGCGATCGCCAGCGATTCGGACAAAACGGTAAATGACAGGTTTAGGGGTATGTGGGGCGCTGGTTGGCGGCAACTGGATCGGCAGCCAGGCCGCCCCGGGACGTATCCGGATATATCGGATTTGAGCACGCGAGCCAGAAGACGGGGGCCGGAGCGGATTAGGGGATGGTTGGCGCAACGTGCGTAAGTCTTCGCAATTCCTGTGACGGCGGCTGCGGAGTCCCGCGCGGGCCGACGGCTGTGACACGCCGGGCAGGTGCGTGATTTGTCGGTGACGACAGTGTTTGCTGTGGTTCGTGACTGCGGCGGCCGGGATTCTGGCAGACGCGG
>JAFARZ010000048.1 GCA_019245115.1 Streptosporangiaceae bacterium
CCTCGTCATCACCCTGTTCCGGATACAAGGAGTAACCAAGTACACGGAGGAAACCCGCCGCAACGCCCAGAACCCCCGCCGCGCTCTCCAACTGCTGGACCTCTCACCAGGCTAAACATGCCCCGTGACTTTGACGAATCCCTGGGCTAGGGGTTGGCTGGGCTGGGATGAATATGTGTTTAGCTGCTTGTCATGCTGCGCAACTTTTGAGGACTAGTGCCGCGTCTGTCTACATTTGCCCCGTTGGTGTGCGGTGAGCTTGCTGGACCGCAGGGGCTGATACCGGCAGCACAGGCCTCGCGTGCGGCCAGCCCGCCGGCGGCCGGCCTGGTGCCATCCGGTTGACTACGATTTCCTGAGCCGAAAATATTTTCGACTCAGGAAATTGGCTTCAAAGAAACGGCACGTCTCCGGCTGGCCCCGCACCGGATCTACGAGCTGGCCCCGCACCGGATCTACGAGGCGGACGGCGGGCGAACATAACCGGTCGCGGCACTAGCTATGACGTTGCACGAGTGTGCCCGGAACGCCTCATTTGCCTCATCGCCTGCATACAAGGCGCGAAGCAGCGACCGTAGCTCCGCCACCCAGCCCTTCGGCCGCACTATCCCAGGCGATGTGGTGCTTGAACAGCCAGTCAGTCGACCTTGCCTGCGGCGATCCGAGCGTGGCGGCCTTGGGTTGGCCGCGTTGGCACCTGATTGCACGACGCGCTCCACGCGTTCGCGGGTCGCGTTGATGATGTCCGCGGCCGGGCTGTTGTCGTCGGCGAAGGCGCCGGCGAGGGTCTTCCGCCAGTGCTCGGCGGGAGCGGCGTCACAGATCACCGTCGGCCGCCCGCTCCGCTACCGCACACCTGCGGGTCCTATCCTGGCGCGGTATGAGCGTCGAGTTCACCACGGTTCACGCCGGCGAGGCGACGGAAGTGACCGCCCCGGACGGATCGGCGGTACGGCCGTTGTGCGTGCTGCCTGATGCCGCGAGTTTCGCGGAGTTCGAACTCGCGGCGGGCCAGGTGTCGCGGGCGGTCTCCCACGCGAGCGTCCAGGAGATCTGGTACATCGTCGCCGGCAGCGGGCAGATGTGGCGCGGCCAGGCCGGCCGGGCCGAGATCACGTCTCTTGACGTGGGTGTGTGCCTGACGATCCCGCTAGGCACCGCCTTCCAGTTCCGCGCGGGCCAGGACGGGCTGCGCGCCGTGGCCGCGACCATCCCACCTTGGCCTGGCGACGGCGAGGCACGCCCGGAACAGGGGCCCTGGTGCGGCGAATGCGCATTCCAAGACGCTGGGCCGACCGCCGGTGCCTGAAAAGCAGTATTCGCACTAATCGCGGGAAGCGGATCCCAGCTCCGCCGCCACCCGTCACCACGGCCTGCCGCGGCTATCAACCTCATTTATCCCGAACGGCGGTGGTGCCACTGGCCATGACCTTCCTCCTGCCACCTGCCCGGTGTCCGGTTCTCCGCCGGGGGACGCTCCAGCGAGCCCGTCGGCGAAGCCGCAGCTCCGCGCGGCTTATGCGGCCATGGCTGCCTTGTTCAGCGCGGCTGGGTACGGCAGACGTTTTACTACTAGGCGCGGTGGACCGCGCGGTGCTGGTGCGAGCGCTTGTGACACGATCGGCGGCGTTCTCGTGGCAGTTTTCGCGCGGGAGGTCACGTTCGGGGCGGCTTGCCACTCTAGTAGGCAACGCCGCGGTAGGCGGCGCGAATCCGGCGCTCATGGGAGGACCTGTCGCTTATGCGATCTGTGCGGAGGATCTGTGTCGTGGGGCAGGGTGAGTTGCGCGGGCGGAGTGGCCGTGCCGCGGTTGGCTAGCCTGGAGCTGCACGGTGTGCGCCTCGGAGTGTGCCGCGGGGTGGCAGACGGGCCCAGCTGGTATCTGGCGTTCAGGCGCGCGCCGCGGGGCAGGTGCGGCCGCGTCCGGTGGGACAGCTTCATTGGCAGTGGTCGCGCGGGGCGGAGGCGGAGGCAGAGTGGTGACAGTGACGGTCGGCCCTGAGGCGGGAGCTGTGCCTGTGGGCTCCGGCGGGCCGCGGAACGTCGAGTTCGCCCAGTTCTTCCGCGCCGAGCACTCGAAGCTGATCAGGTTCGTGATGGCAACCGGCGCAGGGGGCGATGAGGCCGCCGAGATCGCGCAGGTGACGTTCGTCAAGGCATTCGAGAGCTGGGATGTGATCAGGGTGCCGCGCGCATGGATCCGGCGGGTGGCGGTGAACGAGCTGACGGCTGCCCGGCAGGCTGCGCGCCGCCAGACGCCGCATGCAACGCTGCCGGACGCACCGGTGCCGGTGTCGATTGCGCTGGCGGTGGAGCTGACCGAAGAAGCCCGGCAGGTGCTTGCGGCGCTGCAGGAATTGCCGCCGAGACAGCGCCAGGTCATGGCGTGGATCATCGACGGCTTCGGCGCCACCGAGATCGCCCGCGAGTTGGGGGTCAGCCCGGAATCAGTAAGGCAGAGCTACGCCAAGGCCCGCAAGAACCTCGGCCGGTTCTACGGACGAAGGAAGAAGCGATGATCAGGTGGCTGCGCGATGCTTTCGGCGGCGGAACCAAGAGGGAGGCCGCTGATGCAGCCGTCGGTCAGGGCATGGCCGATGTGCTGGCGGCGCTAGACAACGTGATCGATGATGACGCGGCCCTGCGACGCATCTGCGCCGGCCCCGGCGAGACCATGCCCGGCGAGCCGTTGTGTGAGCCCTTGCGTGCAGTAAACCCACTCCGCGCAGCCGATCGTAGATACCTGCCGTGAATCCCAGGCTAGGCCGAGCCAGTCAGAACCGCCGGCCTGCCGAGAAACAACGCGATATCTGGAGGAGGCGCCATGCCAGCCGCCCCGCCTGCTGTTAACGCCACCACGGGCGGCTCGGAACAGGCTAAGACAGCTCCGCGCCTCCCGGCTTCCACGGCGGAAATCCACGGAACCCGCCCACGGCGTTTCGGCTTCCTGCTCCGGCGCATCCCCAAGACGAGGGCCACCTACGTCGACCCGCTGTTCGCGCGACCAGATTTGGTCGAACACGACTACTACCGCTTCCGGCGCCGGCTTGACAGCTGATGACGGCCAGACCGGCAGGGATCAGCTAGGAAAACGTACCGACCACGCGTCGCGGACGCGGCTCCACACCGGAAGCGTGTCAGCCTCACGGCAGGACGTGGTTGGGCACCACTCTCATGCCGCGGACAGGACTGTCGACCCAGATCGTTGTAGCGCTGGTCGCCACGTCCTTAACATGACGTTTCCGCGGAAGCGTCTTGTGCACGATTTCACAAGCCGCTTCCGCGGAAACGCGTTCATCTGCCGCTGACCGCGTCTTAGCGGATCAGGCGGCTGTGCCGGCCCTGTTCAGAGTGCAATGAGAGCCCGTCCGTACGAGCGGTGAGGGGTTATCCGGCTGTCTCATCTTCGACTGGAGCGGGCGCAATGATGTCGATGGTCGGGAAGTACGTCCGGTACCGGCGGACATCGCGGGTCAGCAGCCGGTAGCCCGCTATCGCAGCGTGTGCGCCGATATAGAAGTCCGGCATTGGCAATCGCTTGTCCCCGCCGGCCCGGCGGTACCGCACAAACGCCTTCCCGGCGGCGAATCCCGCCAGGTAGGGCAACGGCTCACGTTCGTAGTCACTTGACGGGAGCAATTCCTCCAGCTCTTCGACAGTCTCATAGCCCACCGAGACCTCGGCGTAGATGAGCGGATTGACTACCACCCGGCCAGCGTCCAGGGCCGCTGCGATCTCTCCCGCCGACCAGTCAGCCCACTGCTCGTCCCCGGTGATGACATCGAGCAGCACACAGGAGTCCACAAGAGTCGCAGGCCGGATCGCTGCTGGATCATTCGCCACGCAGCAGCGCCATGATCTCGTTGGTACTCATGCCCGCGACGTCGTGCCCGGAGGCGGTGTTCCGCAGTCGGCGGGCCAGCCGCTGGCCCCTGGTCTCGGCCCCTTGGGCGCGGACGATCTGGAGCGCACCGTCAATCTCGACAACCTCTACCTCGTCGCCGGGGTGCAGCCCGTACTTGGCCCGCAGATGCGCTGGGATGGTCAGCTGGCCTTTACTGTTCAGCACCATGGCAGCCCTCTCCCGAACAAGTAGCCCGTATTACATCTACTACGTAATACTACCATGGCCCTGCAGACAGTCGGCCCGGATAACAGTCAGACCGGATATCTGTGCGACGCGCTACTACTGCTTGATCATGGCCAGAACTGGCTGTTCTGTGCGCCTGTCAGCCGGATACGGGGCGGGCGATCCGCCGCGCGGTGCTGGATGCCGCCGAGCGCCGGGAGCGGGCGGCGGAAATGCGGCGGGCCGTGCTGCGCATGGACATCGGCCAGCCCATGGTGTGAACGTTGCCGAGGAACTGGCCAGCGCGCGTGGTGATGAGCGCTGATGATCTACCTCGATTCGGCGGCCGTGGTCAAGCTTGTCCACGCGGAGCCGGAGTCGCAGGCGTTGCGTGACTGGCTCGATGAGCGCGCTGAGACCGGGTGGGTCAGCTCTGTCCTGGTGGAGATGGAGTCTTTCCGCGCGCTGGCCCGCCATGCCCCGGTCGCGGTAGCCCGGCTGCATCCAGTCCTGGATCAGATCGAGCTGATCGACCTGAGCCCCCGGATCCGGATACTTGCCCAGACGGTCCAGCCGGTGACTGTCCGCAGCCTCGACGCGATTCACCTGGGCACCGCCTTGCATGCTCGTCCCATGCTGACCTCATTCGTGACCTACGACAAGAGGCTCCTCGATGCCGCCGTCGCAGCCGGACTCCCGGCGCTCGCGCCCTCCTAGCCGCTGCGTTATCTCATCAGCAGGCACCGCACGTGGTCCCGATCCAGGAACGAGATAACCCGATGCCGCTGTCCGCGCCGTCAGGCCCGGGCGACCCGGCGGAAGAGCCAGGACAAGAGCGGATTGCGCAGGCTGCCCCGCTCGGCTTCGGCCTTGGCCGAGGCGGCGACGGCGGCATACCCGTAATCGCGCATCTGGTGCTCGTACTGGCCGATGGCCGCGGTGATGTCCTCGCCGTCGGTGGCGGCGGTCAGCGCGCGGCACAGCTGCGCGGCATCCTGCAGCGCCGTGTTCGCCCCGGAGCCGCCGGCCGGGCTCATCGCGTGGATGGCGTCGCCGAGCACGGTGACCCGGCTCGGCTGCCAGGCGGCGATGACCGGCGAGGTGCGGATCCGCACCGCGAACGTCTCCTCGATGTCGGCCATCGCGTGCAGCGCGCGCAGGTCCGGGTGCCAGCCGCGGATCAGCTCAGCAGACAGGGCGTGCAGTTCCGCCGGGCTCATCGCGAGCAGCCGCTCGTCCGGTACGCCGAACTGCCCGCGCTCTCCGGCCAGGCCCTACATCAGATAGTCCCCGGCGGCCGACAGCCGCACCCCGGCCACCTGTTCGGGGCGGTTCCGGAACCGGACCAGCCCGGTCGCCATGCCGAGCCTGCCGCCAATGACCGCGGTGAACCCGGCATCGAGCGCGGCGGGCAGCAGCTCCAGCGCGGCGGGCCCCAGCGGTGTCTTGCCGTACACGCACCGCCCTCCGGTATCGTGCGGCTCAGCCGCCGGCAGGTACTGCCGGCGGATCGCCGAGTTCACCCCATCGGCGCCCACCAGCACGTCCGCCCCGGCCTCCCGGCCGTCGGCGAAATGCACCTGAACGCCTTTCTCGCCGGCATCGTAACCCGTCACTTCGCGGCCGAACGCGATCGTGTCGTCCAGCCCGGCGGCCAGCACTTCCCGGAGCGTCAGCCGGTTGACCGACGTGGACAGCGTGCCGGGCGCATACCGCTCGGCAGCGGTGTCGCCGGCCGTGACTTCCTTCAGCACCCGCAGCCGTTCGCTCACCACGGTCAGCCGGGTGCTCGCCTGCCCGCATGTCGCCTGGAACGCGGTGAGCAGTTCCGGCGGCAGGCACCGCTGCAGCGCCAGTCCCGCCCGCGCGTCGAGATGCAGCCGGTACCCCTGCCGGCGCCCGGCGAGCCCGTCATCCCGTTCGTACACCGTGACCTCGGCGCCGGCCCGCCGCAGTCCCTGCGCCAGGCACAGCCCGCCAAGCCCGGCTCCGGCCACCGCGACTCTGACCACGCTCGCTCCCGTCTCCGTGTACGCCCCTGAGCTTAGGGTCTCTGTATCCGCGGGGTCGGGAATCTCTTTGCCCTGTATTGCCTGGTTGTCGTGGCTGCTACGAACAAGATCCAACATTTCACGGTGCTAGTTGGTTAGTCCTGATTGGTACTGGGTAGCGTCGCGTCCATTCGTGACCGAGAACACTGATGAGGAAGGGAATGCCGTGTCTGACGCACCCCTGGAACGCTTGAGCCCGGAGGAACTCGCAGCCGAGTGCGGCACCGCTCTGCCGGCGAAGGAGGTGTTGTCGCTGCTGGACCTGAATGTGAACGTCGATCTGCTGCTTGACCTGGCGGCACCTGTTGGCCTCGCGATCGGGGCGAATGCGAACATCGCCGCGCCAATTAACGCCGCAGTGGACGGAAATGTGCTGTCCACGGGTTCCGAGGCTCAAGCCGGCGCTTACCAGATCGGCGCGGTGCATCAAGGCATCGACGGAAACGCGACCGCGACTTCGGACCAGAATAGTTCGATTGGCCAGGGCAGCCCCGGTAGCACAACGCCGCCCGGCACCACCAGCGCAAGTACGGGTTCGGCTCTCAGCGGCAATCTGCTCAACCTCAACGTCGACGTTAACGGCAATCTGCACCTCGCGTCGCCGATCAACGGGGCCGTCGCCGCCAATGCGAACGCGGCCGTCCCGATCGACGCAGCGGTGTCGGCCAACGTCGGTAGCACGGACTCGTCGTCGATCGCGCTGTCAGAGCAGCAGGTGTCCATCGACCAGAGCATTCATGGCGACGCCACGGCGAACGCTCATCAGATTTCCGGGATCAGCCAGGGCTCCACGCCTGCCGATACCGGTGGGGCCGCGCCGTCCGGCACGGCCGTCAGCGGCGTGACCCCGCCGCCCATACCGGCGGATTCCACCACTACCCAGCCGGCCGGCTGAGGCGCCGATGACAACGCTGGCCGACCCCATCGCCTCGCCCGTCGGCGCTGCGCCTGTTCGCCCGGCGGGCGTGAGCGCGGCACCGCGCGCGGCGCCGCGTGCGGCGCAGGGCACGGCCGTGCTGGAGCACGCGGCGGGTCTGCGGCTGTTCGGTGCGCATCGCGGCTCCGGTTACCGCGTCCCGCCGTCCCTGGTCCAGCGCGCCGACGGACAGGTCGTGCAACTGACCCCGCTGCTCTACAGCGTTCTGTGCACGGTGGACGGCAGCCGCACCGAGGACGAGATCGCCGCCGCGGTCTCGTCTCGGGTAGGGCGGGCAGTCGTTGCCGAGGATGTGCACACGCTGGTCGAGCGGCAGTTGCGGCCGCTCGGTCTGCTGAAGCTTGCCGACGGATCCGAACCGGCTGTCCGCAAGGCGAATCCCTTGCTCGCGCTACGGTTCCGCTATGTCGTTTCCGATCCGCGGCGTACGCAGCGGCTCACCGCGCCGTTCGCCGTGCTGTTCCACCCGGCGCTAGTCGTCGCCATCACCGCCTGTTTCGCGGCGGTCACCTATTGGGTGCTGTTCCGCAAGGGCCTCGCGTCGGCCGCTTCGGAGGCGTTCGCTAGGCCCGGCATGCTGCTGGCCGTCTTCGCTGTCACGGTCGCTTCCGCCGGCTTCCACGAGTTCGGACACGCCGCGGGTCTGCGCCGGGGCGGTGGGAGGCCGGGAGCCATGGGCGCCGGCCTTTACATGGTGTGGCCCGCGTTCTATACCGATGTCACCGATAGCTACCGGCTCGGCCGGGGTTCGCGATTGCGCACCGACCTCGGCGGGCTTTACTTCAACGCGCTGCTCGCGCTGGTGACGTTCGGCATCTGGCTGCTGGTCCGGTGGGACGGGCTGCTGCTGGTGATCGCCACGCAGATCCTGCAGATGATCCGCCAGCTGCCTCCCTTGCTGCGCTTCGACGGCTATCACGTGCTCGCCGACCTCACCGGTGTCCCTGACCTGTACCACCGCATCGGTCCGACACTGGTCGGCCTGTGGCCGACTCGATGGCGCAGCCCCCAGACACGGGCCCTCAAGCCGTGGGCGCGTGCGGTGGTCACGCTCTGGGTGGTGCTCGTCGTCCCGCTGCTGCTGATGACGGCGCTGGTCATCATCGTGACGCTGCCGCGCATCGTCGCGAGCGCCGCGCATAGTCTGACCGTCCAGTGGACGCTGCTCGCCGGTCAGTGGGCGCACGCGGAGTGGACCGGCGTCGGGGTGAAGACGCTCGCCCTGGTCGCCGCCGCGCTGCCGGTACTCGGCGTGTGCTATCTCCTCGTCCGGCTCGTCCGGCAGGTCGTCGGCGGCACGCTGCGCCGGACGAAGGGCAAGCCGGTGCAACGGGCGATCGCGGCGGTGGCCGCGGTGGCCGTCACCGCCGGACTCGCCTGGGCCTGGTGGCCGCACGGTGACTACCGCCCCATTCAGCCGAGTGAGCGGGGTGTCATTCAACAGGCATTCACACCGAACGGCGTGTCGTCCTCCTCCAGGACAGGGCATTCGTCGATATCGGGGAACGTGGCGGTACGGCCGGGCACCCGGATGACGGCGACGACCGTCTGGCCGTCGGATGCCATGCAACGCCCGACGCCGGGGCATCCGCAGCTGGCAATGGTACTCATTCCCCGGAATCCAGCGGGCCAGACCTGGGTGTTCCCGTTCAACCGGCCCGCCCCGCCAGGACCGGGCGACAACCAGTCCATGGCGATCGTGACACGTAACGGCAGCATTGCCTACGATGTCGCTTTCGCTCTGGTCACCGCGACCAGGGACACCGTCCTCAACGGTAACGAGGCCTACGCGTTCGCCAGTTGCACGCGCTGCGCTGCCGTCGCGGTCAGCTTCCAGGTCGTGCTCATCATCGGCAGCGCACACGTGATCGCCCCCAAGAACGTGTCCGCGGCAGTGACCTATAACTGCACCAGATGCTTGACCGCGGCGATCGCGATCCAGCTGGACCTCTCGTTGCCTGCCGCACCGTCCGGCTCGATCGCGGCAAAGCTCGCCGCCCTGTGGAAGCAGATACGGGCCTTCCGCCGGCACATCACCTCGTACAGCCTCGCGGAGATCCGCGCGCGGCTGGAGCGATACGAACGGGAGATAGAGCAGATCCTGCGGCCGCTCACCTCCAGAAGCGCCAAGGCGGTATCCACCGCGGGGCCGTCGGCGAGCCCTACCACCTCGAGTCCGTCCGCCCCCACTGCCCGCAGCACCGCGGGGACGAACGCGCCGAAGGTGTCAGGATCCGCGTCGCCGGCAAGCTCCGGCCAGAGCCCGCAGCCGTCGAGCAGCCCTTCTGGCAAAGGCAGTATGACGTCCGAGCCTCCCAGCGGCTCTGCTACCCCGTCATCGGATTCCGCCCCATCGCCGACCCCGTGACTGCGCCTGCCGGCTGCCGACCGTCGGGGAGAACAATACGTGGACTACCAGACGCGGATGCGAGAGTCGCCCGGGGTGAGGGTCGCGATCGGGCCGGCGGGGTAGTCGCGGGCCGGGTCCTTGCGCTTGCCGAGCAGGTCGACGTCGAGGGCGGCCGGAGTGCCGTCGCGTTCTTCGAAGTCGGCGTCGGCGATGCGGACGCGTGGCAGGTCGACGCCAGTCACCACGCTCAGGCGGCGCCCGCCAAAGGCCTCCGGCAGCCGCGCCTCCAGATAGACCTCGTCGCCTTCGTCAGTCACCGCGAACGATACGTCCTGCGCGAGCATCAGCGCCGAGGCCTCGTCGGCGAAGGCGCTGGCGCCGGGCGCATAGACGTTGTCACGGACGTAGGCGGGCTGCTTGACGGGGATGAAGCGCTGCTGGTCGCCGGGAGGCTGGTTGCTGACGCGGACGATGTACTCCGCGATTGACGTCGGGGAGCCGTCGTAGCCGGCGGTGCCATAGCCCGCCGGGGGATGGACGCCCTTCGTGGTGTCATACCCGTACGCCTTTTCGATGTCGCCACCGAGGAATACGTTGCCGATCCAGCGGTCGTCGCCTCCGTAGATCACGGCGTAGCCGGCAACCTGCGTGCTGTGCGGCCGGTGGTAGGGCGTCGCCCGGTCCATGACGGGCACCAAGCGCACCGTGCCGCCGATGAGGTTGTGCACAAAGGCGCCGCCCTGGCTGAACGACTCGAACGAGACGTTCGAGGCGAGCACATTGTGCTCAACAAGGTACGGACCATGGCTGACCTCGACGAACAGGTCGCGGTTGTTGCGGTAGTAAAGGTTACGCGAGACGCGTGTGCCCTGCGCCTGCCAGTCGAGCCAGGTGCCGAGCGAGCAGTCGTGGATGCGGTTGCGGCGGATCTCGACGTCGATCGCTGCGTGCAGCTTGATGCCGGCGATCTCGTAGCCGTAGAACTCGCGCTTGATCGCGATGTTGTAGATGTGATTGTCCTCGATCGTGGAGAAGACGCAGCCGAGGTGACCGACGATGCCATTCTGCCCGCAGTCGAATATCGTGTTGCGCCGGACCACATGCGAGCCGACGTGCTCGCGGTCCCAGCCGATCTGGCGGGCGGCGAACACGGACTCGACCTGGTACTGGTAGCCGGGCTTGTCGCCGCGCAGCGTCGCGTAGTTGTCGCCCGTCGAGGCCTCCTTGCCGAGCGAAACAGCGGAGCACTTCGCGTCGTGGATCGTGTTGTCCTCGATGATCCAGCCCTTAGCCCAGTTGGGGCCGATGAGCCCGGGCTGGTCCGCGGTGGGCGGCGTCCACGGGCACGCCGCCTGCGCGAGCTCGAAGCCGCGCACGGTGATGTAGTCGACGTGGTGCCCGGCCGGGTAGAACACCGACCGCCGCACGTTGATCTCCACGAGCTCGGCGTTCGGGTCGGCGTCCTGGAAGTTCGCCCAGATCGTCGTCGTGTCCTCGCCGACCTCGGCGTACCAGACGAGCCGGGTCTGCCCAGGGTTGCGTACCTGGTCGGTCGTGCGCGTCCAGTGGTCGGTGATCTCGGTGCGCAGCGGCGGATCGGTCACCTCGTCCCGCGTGCCGGCCTCGTAGCAGCTGAGCCCGTTCAGGTAGACCTCGCCGAGATGCTTGACGAGCGGCGGCTCGGGTTCGGCGAGCCAGTCGCCCGCGATCTGGAGCGCGAAGGGGTTCCAGTCGCCGAAGAGCGCGTTGGGCACGGAGGCCCGCCACACCGTGCCCCGCTCGGGCTCCCAGCCCGTGACTTGCTCCGACCCCTTGATCACCACGTGCTCGCCCGGCGCGGCCTGGTAGGTGATGCGCCGCGTCCCGCTCAGCCCGCCACGCCGCGGCCGCACCCACTCCCGGTACTCACCCCCGTGAACGAGCACGGTGTCGCCTGGCAGGGCGAGCTCGGCGGCGCGGTTGATCGTGCGCAGCGGGCGGCTCGCGGAGCCCTCCGCGGTATCCGCGCCGGTGGTCGCCACGTGCAGGGTCGTCATCGTCCGCAGTCCTCTTTCGTCTCGGCATTTCCGTCAGCTCAGCGCGGCCGCCGTCCACGAAACAGGCGGCAGCTCGATTGTGAGTATGCCGTCGGCGAGGGCCGCGCTCGCGTTGGCGGCCGGGGTTACGCGGTCCTGCTCGGCGAGCGTGTTCTTCGCGTAGACGTCAGCGTCGGCCAGCGTGACCGCCTCGATGATCCGCGTGGAGCCGAGGCCGCGCACATCGATCGTGACCTGCGCCGTCTCCTTGAGGTCGCGGTTGACGAGGAACACGGCGGCACGGCCGTCGTCGACGGTCGCGATGGCGTCGATGACGGATGCCTCGCCGTGGCGTGCCGTGTCGTACGTCGGCGCTTCGATGACGGGGCGGATCACCTCGCCGGACGCGAGCCGGCTCGTGATGGAGAAGGGGAAAAAGGTCGTCTGCCGCCAGGCCGGGCCGCCGGGCTCGGTCATGATCGGGGCGATCACGTTGACCAGCTGGGCAAGCGAAGCCGAGCCGACGCGGTCGCTGTGCTTGAGGAGCGTCATCAGCAGGTTACCGACGACGACGGCATCCGCGACAGAATAAACGTCCTCGAGCAGGCGCGGCGCGTAGGTCCACTCGTCGTTGACCCTGGCGGTCTCTTGGTGCTCCTTGAGATACCAGACATTCCACTCATCGAAGGAGAGCTGCATCTTCTTCTTCGAACGCTTCTTGTACCCGACATGGTCGGTCGTCGCGACGACGGTATCGATGAAGTAGTCCATGTCGAGCGCCGAGGCGAGGAAGGAGCCGAGATCGCCGTCAAACTCCTGGTAGTACGCGTGGCACGATACGTAGTCGACGTGGTCGTAGCTGTGTTCAAGCACGGTGCGCTCCCACTCGCCGAAGGTCGGCATGGCCGAGCCGGACGAGCCGCAGACCACGAGCTCGAGGTCCTTGTCGGCCATCTTCATCGCGGCGGCAGTGCGGGCGGCGATCTTTCCGTAGTCGTCGGCAGTCATGAAGCCCTCCTGCCACGGACCGTCCATCTCATTGCCGAGGCACCACATGCGCACGTTGTGCGGCTGCGGCGTGCCGTTCGCGATGCGCAGGTCCGACAGCGCGGTGCCGGAGGGGTGGTTGGCGTACTCGAGCAGGTCGAGGGCGGGCAGGATGCCGCGGGTACCGAGGTTCACGGCAAGCATCAGTTCGGAGCCGGTTAGTTTCAGCCACTTGGCGAACTCGTCGAGGCCGACCTGATTCGGCTCGAGCGAGTGCCAGGCGAGGTCGCGGCGCACCGGGCGCTTGTCACGCGGGCCGATCGAGTCCTCCCACCGGAAGCCCGAGACGAAGTTGCCACCCGGGTAGCGGATGGTCGTGCTGCCGAGCTCCCGGACGAGCTCGACGACGTCCATGCGGAAGCCGTCCTCGTTCGCGGTAGGGTGCCCGGGCTCGTAGAGCCCGGTGTAGACGCACCGGCCAAGGTGCTCGACGAACGCGCCGAAGGTGCGGCGCCGGACGGGCGCGATGACGGCGCGCTTGTCGAGCTCGATGTGGGCGTGAGGCAATCGGCCTAGCCCTTCAGCGCGCCGGTGAGGCCCCCGACGATGCGGCGCTGGAAGACGGCCAAGAACAGCAGCGCGGGAAGCATCGAGATCTTGATCGTCACGTTCGGGTGAAGCGTGTGGTAAGTCTTCACGGCGTTCTGGAAATACGTGAGGCCGGGACCGGGGGTGGCGTTTGTCCAGAAGGACAGCGTGACCTGGCCGCTGGAGGACGAGCCGTTGCCGCTGTTGCCGCCCCCCGCGCAGGCGGAGGCGGCAACAGCGACGGCCATGCCGAGCGCGGTGATCGCCGCAGCGCGGGTTTTCTTTATCATCGCAGAAACTCCTTGAGCGATACTTGCGCAAAGTCTTGCGGATCGTCAGCAGCCTGATCGCGTCTGGCGCCAGCGTTACATAAGGTACGCGCCACCCGCAAGGGCACCTGAACGCGAAAGTTGCGCAATATTTTCGTCCGCTAGTCTGAGGCTATGACGAATGGGTCGCCTGACCGGCGGCGCCCCACGCTTTCGGCAGTGGCCGCCATCGCCGGCACAAGCGTTCCGACCGTCTCCAAGGTGCTGCGGGGCGGCACGGATGTCTCACCCCAGATGCGCCTGAAAGTTATGGACGCCGTACGGACTGTCGGGTACACGCGCCGGGGCAGGGGCGCCGGTGAGCGGTTTCGCGACGAATCCGATGCGCCAAGCACGGTCGAGGTCGTTGTGAACCATGTCGAAGGAACATGGATGAACCGGGTGCTGGCCGGGGTCGAGTATGAGGCCGCGGCCGCCGGACTGGATGTCGTCATCACACTCGCCCGCGAAAACCACGACTGGACATCACGACTGCTCCGAAGACGTTCCGCAGGAGCCGTTGTCGTACTCGTCGATCCCTCATCCAGCCAGTTCAAGGCCCTCTCTGCCGCAGGCATCCCCGTGGTTCTGATCGACCCCATGAGCAGGTCCCCAGACGGTACCGTCAGCGTCGGAGTGGCCAACTGGGACGGCGGCCGCATAGCTGCCGAGCATCTTCTCTCGCTTGGGCACACACGGATCGGCATCGTTGCCGGTGACCGCCGCCACCTATACAGCAGGGCCCGCGTCGATGGTTTCCGTGCCGCGGCCGAGGCCCCGGCCTCCAGCGAAGCCGTGATCTCAGTCGCCCACGGCAACTGGGACCCGGATAAAGCTGAAGCCGTAACGCATTCGCTGTTCGATCGAGACCCCGCTATCACCGCTGTATTCGCATGCTCAGACACGATGGCACTCGGCGTATACGACGCCCTAGCGGCGCGCGACCTTCGAGTTCCCACGGACGTGAGCGTGGTCGGCTTCGACGACAGGCCAGAGGCTCAGTGGGCCAGGCCGTCTCTGACCACTGTCCGGCAGCCAACCGTCGAACTGGGTGCTACGGCTGTCAAACGACTACTCGAAATCGCGCGCACGGATAGGAATGAACTCAAATTCCGATCGCGCCTTGAACTCTCCACCGACTTGGTCATCCGAGCATCAACGTCGCAGCCAGCGCTCACCGCTGTCCGATCTGAAGATTTAAGAGCTCAATAACGAACGGGCGGTGGCTCTTCGATCCGGACATGCCTCGTTCGAAATATTTCGGATCTTTGGGCATCGCCAGCCTGATCCTTGCAATTTTCATGGCGAGTCTCAGAGGTCAACTCCGCCCGGACATGGCCATTTACCTGGCAGTTAAGTTTCGGTCAAGGCTTCTCGAAATATTTCGGAAATGTTGACAGGCGATGACACCCGGCAAATGATGGCGCGGTCGCCTACCTAGCCTTCACCCCGGGAGGAAACACGCAGATGAAAGGGCTCCCAGCCAACCCGGCAGGCCGCAGACGCGGCCGCATCTTGCTGCTCGCCGGCAGTGCCTGCGCCCTGGCCCTGGCCACGGCCGCCGCGGTCCTGCCTGGCACGGCCAGGGCAGCGACGCAGGTCTGCTCGGACCAGACCGGCACTATCGGCGGCGCGTTCTACACGATGTTCGTCAGCGGCGGGTCGGCCTGCATCACGCTGAACTCGGCCACCAGCTACTCCACCACGTGGAGCGGCATCGGCGACTTCGTCGGCGGCATCGGCTCGAACCCGGGCAGCACCAGCCGCACGGTCAGCTTCTCCAATAGCCTCAACGCGAACGGCGGCACCACGCTGGTGTCGCTGTACGGCTGGTCCACCAGCCCGCTCGTCGAGTACTACGTCGAGGACAATTACGTCCCCGCCGGGAATGCGGCGGGCACGTTCATGGGCACGATGACCAGCGACGGCGGCACCTACAACATTTACGAGCACCAGCAGGTCAATCAGCCTTCCATCCAGGGCACCGCGACCTTCGAGCAGTACCTGGCGATACGGACCTCGCCCATCAGCAGCGGGACCATCACGTTCAGCAACTTCGTCAGCGCGTGGGCTAGCCACGGCATGAACCTGGGCACGATGAACTACCAGGTCCTGGCGACCGAGGCCTTCGGCGGCGGCAGCGGCAGCGACAGCGTCACGCTGGGCAGCGGCAACCCGCCGGGCAACACGGTCACGGTCACCAACCCGGGCAGCCAGAGCGGTACCGTCGGCACTGCCGAGAGCGTGCAGGTCCATGCCACCGATTCCGCCGGGGCGGCCCTCACCTACAGCGCCAGCGGCTTGCCCGCGGGCCTGTCGATCAACTCCTCTACCGGGGTTATCTCCGGTACTCCGACCACATCCGGGTCGTCCTCTGTCACAGTGACGGCAAAAGATAGCACCGGAGCGACGGGGTCCACCACGTTCACCTGGTCGGTCTCCGGCGGCGGCTCCCCTCCGCCGGGCGGCGCCTGCAAGGTCGTCTACACCCCCAATGACTGGCCGGGCGGCTTCACCGCGCAGATCGTCATCAGCAACACCGGCTCGACCGCGCTCTCCAGCTGGAGCCTGGGATTCACCTTCCCCGGCGACGAGAAGGTCACCAGCAACTTCAACGGCAGCTTCAGCCAGTCCGGCGAGGCGGTGACACTGACCAGTGCCAGCTACAACGGCTCCATCCCGGCCGGCGGCTCCGTCACCGACGGCATCCAGGGAACCTGGACCAGCAGTAACGCGGCACCCACCAGCTTCACGCTGAACGGCGCCACCTGCAGCACCTGACAGAGGGTCCTTGCGCTGGCCGCGCGACCCGCGGCCAGCGCATAAGGCGGGACATCCCGGTTGGGCTTAGCCGGCCACGACCTTAGCCGGCCGGGTGACTGCTGAGGTGCTGGACCAGTGGCCGAAGCCGGTGGTCAGCGTGCTGCCGTGCCGGACGGCATAGCGGACCGTGACGGGCAGGCCGGTCTTTTCGTTCACGTAGATCGTTTCGGTGAAGTCCTGCTCGTTCTTCGCCGGGTCGGTGATCGCGGCGCACTTGATGCCGCCGATGACCTTGGTGCCGCTCAGCTTCCAGGTCGCGGCGGTGCCGTCGGCCAGGGCGGTGGCCAGCGACGACGGCGTGCCTAGCTTGCCGAGCATGTCCGAGCGGTTGAACGCCCGCTGCTGCGCCGGGGTCAGCCTGACCCATTTCGTGGAGCCCGCCTTGTTCACCACGCGGCTGCTGACGCCGAACTCACTCCACAACACCCGCAGGTTCAGGTCCGGGACCGCGGTGGGCGCGTTGTACTCGTAGAGGCGGACGTAGTCGGCACCGCCCACCCGGTAGAAGTCGAGCACGACGCCCTGGCTGGCGTACACCACGTGGGCCTGGCCCCGGCCGTCAAACGTCGTCGGGCCCACCAGCGTCACGCCGTCGATCCCGAAGTCCGCGCCCAGCAACTCACCGGTGACCGTGAAACCACAGGCGTCCGGGATGCTGGCCCGCATGGTGCGCACAATCTGCGCCGCGCTCGCGTTGCGGCCGATGCCCTTGGTGTGTGGCTGGCAACCTTTTGCCGCTTTGACATGGCTGACGTGGACGGTGCTGCCTGTGCTGGCTATAGCGGCTGTGGCGGCCGTGACGGCGATCGCGGCTGCGGCCAGGAGCACGGCGGCGTATCGAGGGGCACGAATGGGCATAGCGAATCCTTCTGAGTCGTAGTTAGTGAAATGCTTGCCGTTCTATACAGACGCGTGTTGCCCCGCCTCGGTTGCGACGCGAGCCAGGTGCGGTGGTGTTGCGGACGGGATGGGTGATGAGCCGGGGCGGGGATCGCTGCCGGGCCTGGGATCGCCGCGGGGCGGTGGCCGGTGCGGGTAGCCGTGTGCTGCGGGGCGGGGCATATCGGGCAGTTACCGTGGTGTATTTACGCCTCGTGGTTGATTCGTAGGACGATGTGAACGTTCCGAAACAAATCGAGTCTGCGGCGTGTCGTGGCGGGTGCCGATTTTGTCCAGATATGACCGTTATGTGGCGGCAGCTGCGGTGGACGACGTGGAAGAAAAGGGCTTCGCGGAGGATAGGGCGCCGGTTTCCGGCACCTTTTCTTCCAAAGGGCTCTTTTCTTCCCACTGAAGGATGCTCATGTGTCCGCTATGTATCGGTATGCATAGTTCACCCA
>JAFARZ010000172.1 GCA_019245115.1 Streptosporangiaceae bacterium
GCGCCGTGCGGCTCTTGGGGTCGCCGGGGTTCTCGGCGTCGCCGGGTCCGGGCATGCCTACTTCTTACAAGCCAGCCGACGGTTTCGGCAAGTTTCCTGCCCGGAATCGGGCAGGAAACTTGCTAAAGGGTCGGCGATCGGCACCGCTACGGCGCTGGGTTGAATGGTTGTGACAACGTACACGTTCTTGTGTGCAGGTTGCCACAACCATACAGAAACAAGAGGCGGGGGCTAGGAGACCCGGGCGGCGGCGGAGATGGCGTGGGTTCTGTTGCGGCCGGTCTCCTTGGCGTAGTACAGGGCGGCGTCGGCAGCGGCGATCATGTCGGTCAGCTCGCGGCTGGCGCCGTCGAGGGCGGCGACGCCGACCGAGATCGTGAGCTTGATGAACGGTCCCGACTCGATGTCGTCCCCGACCGGGATGGACATGCTGGCGATGTGCGAGCGCAGCCGCTCGGCCACGTGGATCGCGTCCGACTCGCGGGCGTGCGGCAGCAGGACCACGAATTCCTCGCCGCCGAACCGCCCGGCCAGGTCGTAGGCGCGCAGCTGGCCGCGCAGCGCGTCGGTGACGGCGCGCAGCGCCTTGTCACCCACCAGGTGACCGTAGGTGTCGTTGACCAGCTTGAAGTGGTCGATGTCGACCAGGGCCAGGGCCAGCGGGCTGCCCGTGCGGATGGCCCGGCCGATTTCCGTTTCGGCCTCATGCTCCCACGTGGACGCGTTGAGCAGCCCGGTCTTGGTGTCGATCCGGGCCTGGGCGAGGAGCTGGCCGTGCATCATGAAGCGGCGGACCAGGAGCCAGGTGGGCACGGCGAAGATGGCGAGCACCGGGGTGACGGCCACCACCACGGTGATCAGGACGCCCAGGTTGGCCTCGGTGAAGTCGGACTGCAGCCCCTCCTTGGTCAGGAGCTGCTTCGTCAACTTGACCGAGGGATCGGAGAGCTTGACCGCGGCCATGATGAGGACGCCATGGCCCCGGCCGCCGACTATCTCGCAGATGAGGACGGCCACGGTCCAGGTGACGGCGTGCACGCCGGTGCCGATGGTGGGGCCGGCGAAGGACGCGGGGAACTGCCGGAACACCAGGGAGGCGGCGCCGTAGGCGAGGCCCATGGCAGCGGCGGTGAATACCCGGCGGTAGAGGACTCCCTTGTGCACGCGCCACTGGGTGAGCATGAGCAGCGGGATGGGCGTTACCACGGCGAAGACGGGCGGCAGCACTATCGCCACCGGCAGCACCCACACGGTGATGAAGTCCCTGGTCATCCCGCCTTGCAGGTAGGCGATCCGCGGCGTGGCCGCGACCGAGGCCAGGCCGCAGCCCAGGAGCAGGAGGAACGTCTCGAGATCGGAGACGTGCCAGCTGGTCTGTGAGGCCGTGAACCCGGCCAGGGCGACGGCGGCGACCGGGAGGACGCCGACGTAGCAGCGCAGCACCACGGGGAGCTTCCACCACGCCCAGGTCCAGAAGGCGGCACGTGCCAGCAGACCGCGTGTGACGGACGAGGCGTTCATGCTCCACCGTTCCGGATGGGACGCGACAGGCTCCCTGTCTGGCCGGGACTGTCTATGCGGCAGCTCACCGTAAAGGACTAGCTCCGTATAGCTACCTTAACCCATCCTTGCCCATCTTGGCACTATTACGTCCGATTCACCTGCATCGCGTCGTAAAAGGGAGCTAAATGGTGTTTGACAAGCCATGATTACCCGTCGTGGTTACGCCGGGAGGCTACCAATCAGCGCATACCGGGCACCGTGAGGAGGAGCAAAGCAATGCGCATTGTCTGGTCCTGAGCATTCGATTGAATCCAGCCAGCACACCGGAGAGGGGAACGCGCAATGCGCGACACGTGGACTTGAACCGGGCCCACAACCGCCGCTAGCTAGATCCGCTCAGCGGCACGGAACTTCTGGTCGTGGCGTGACTGGGACGCCGTCGCGCCGCATGCCGTCCGCCAGGTGGTGACACGTGGCGCCACTTGAGCATAAGGACGATGGCAACCACCGTACCGATACCACCTCCGATGGCTATGACCGCCGCCGGGGCAACCACCTCCGCGGCGGCGCCGGCCGCCATGAACGCCACCCCTTGGCCGACGATCACGCCCATGCTGGCAATCCCGAAGGCTTGCGCCCGTCGTTCGTTCGGCAACCTGACCACGAACGCGGTGTTGGCGGCGATCTGATAAACGCCGAACGCAGCCGAGAACGAGAAGATCACCAGTGAGGCAGCAAGACCCGGGTGGAGGGCCGTCAGGACGAGCGTGCCGCAGGTCAGCACGGCCAGCGGCCCCATCACGTTGACCCGCTGGCGCGGGCGGACGAACCGGGAAAACAGTGGGATGATGATCGTCGTGCTGGCCACCGTGGAGGCCAGCACGAGACCGGTCGCGATCGACCCTCCACCGAGTCTTGCCGCATAGGGCGCGGCGATCCCTTCGGGGATCGTGTAGAAGACCACCAGCCAGCCGAACAGCAGCAGGGTCCGCAGCGCCTGGTCACCGAACACCAGGCGGAACCCGTCCCGCATCCGGGTCAGCGCCGAAGGCTGGCCGGCCTCCGGCTTGGCCGGGGCCGGCCGCGAGCGAATGCCCAGGCCCAGGAACAGTGCCGAGAACACGAACGTGATGGCGTCGATGGCCAGCGAGGGCCGCACGCCGACAAAGGCCACCGCCACTCCCCCGCCAACCGCGCCGACGACCTGGGCCGTGTAGAAGGTCGTCTGAATCACCGCGGTCCCGAGAACGTACCGTTCGCCCTGCAAGATGTCGGGCACGATGGCGGCCCGCGCCGATTCGAACGGGGGGGCGAACATCGTGGCCACGAACAACAGCGGCACCAGGACCCCGATGGGCACGTGCGGCATCGCCATGATCGCGACCAGCACGGCGCGGACCAGGTCACAGGTGACCATGACCGAACGACGCGACTGCCGGTCGGCCACGTCGGCCAGGAACAGCCCTCCGATTACCCACGGCAGGTAGCCCGCCGCGTAGGTCACCGCCGATAGCAGCGGCGATCTCGTGTGGTCGTAGACGAGCAGGGTGAGGGCGACCAGAGCGAGGCGGTCGCCCGCCACAGACAGGATCTCGGAGAACCACAGGACCCGGAACTCGCGGATCGCGAATACGTCACGGAACGTGGCGCGCGGCGAAACAGCACCTGTCACGGCGCTCCTTCTGTTCCGGCCCTGTGCCCGCGTCCGCTATCCTTACCGGATTTCATCATGACCCAGCCGGTCGCTGAATCGCAACAAGTCGTGCGGAATCGGTCACCCATGGTTCTTGATGGGTGCAGGAGTTGAATATGTGCCGCCCGTCGTCATATACAAAGTCTGTGACCAAGCACTCCATGCAGGAGCCGACGTTCCTCATCCTGACCGCGCTGGCCGCAGGTGCCCAGCATGGGTACGGGATCATGACCGACGTGGCGCGGATCTCCGACGGCCGGGTCAGGCTCCGGGCGGGCACCTTGTACGCGGCGCTGGACCGGCTGAAGGCGGACGGCCTGGTCAGCAGCGACAAAGAGGAGATCGTGGACGGGCGGCTGCGCCGCTACTACCGGATTACCGACGAGGGCACCCAGGAACTCGGCGCCGAGGTGCGCAGGCTGCGCGCCAACGCCGCCGTCGCCGCCAGCCGGCTAGGCCTAGCCGGAGGAACTGCATGACCGAACCACGAACCCGCATCACCGACCTGCCTCCCCGCGAGCCAAAGGGCCGCGGTGCCGCCTGGACTGACGAGCCTCCCGCGAGCCGAAGGGCGCCGGCGCCGACTGGACTGACGAGCGAGGAGCGAGGAACGAGCGAACGAGCGAGGAGGGAAGGAGGCGCAGTGAGGGGGGATGGGGAGGTGGGTGGGGCCCGGAGGCGAGCGGGACAAACAGAGCGAGCGGGAAAACACAGAGAAATTCACTACAGGCGGCTGCTGGCCCTGTATCCCAAGGACCACCGGCGCGAGCACGCAGAGGAAATGGTCGGCGTGCTGCTCGCCGCGGCCGACGCGGTGCCGATCCAGGCGCCGAGGCCGGTGGCGTGGGCGCTGCGCTTCGGCCAGGACACGGCGGACAGCGCCGACCTGATCGCCGGCGCGCTCCGGATCCGCGGCCGAATGACGCTGAAGCGGATCCGGCGGGCGCGCTGGTTCTCCCGGACGGTACGCGACCAGCACTGGAGCGACGCGCTGGCCGTGGTCAGCGTGGTCGCCCCGCTGCTGCTGGTGGTGGCCGCGCTGGCCGAATTCAGCATCCCGCAGGCCGCGGCGGACATCATGACCGGGCATCAGCAATTGCGGCTGGATACTTATGTCAGCGCGTCCGACCTGCCGCTGGCCGCGGGCGCGCCCGCCATCACCGTGCTGGCGCTCTTGCGGCGGAGACGGGCCGCCGCGCTGGTCGCGGTGGCCACCGCGATCGGCCTGATCGTCGTCGAGGCCGACCCGGCTCTCGGCGGCTACGCGAGCCCGGCCGTCGCGTTCATCATCCTGCTGGCCGGCACGGCCGCCGCCGCTCTGCAGCTGTCGCCGGGACCGGCCCGCGGCCTGGCCCTGATGACCGGGCGCGGCGCCGCACTGGTCGGCGCCGGCGCTCTGCTCCTCGGCGGGTTCAGCGCGGGCGGCAGCGCGTGGTTCCGCCACCCGAATCCGGAGCAGGGTTTCACCAGCTTCAACAGCGAGGTCGCCGGGCTGCCCGCCGACCTGCTGATCGCGGTCGTCCTGGCCGGGGTGGCATTGTTCTGCCTGCGCACTCCGGTCTGCCGCCGGGTCCTCGCCGTGCTGGCGATCCCGGTTATCCCCTACGCCTCCCTGTGGCAGGAGAAGCTGGCCGGCGACCTGTTCGGCGGAGTTTCCCGTCTGATCACGTCCACGGTCCCGCTGCTCTACCTCCCGCCGTTGCTCCTGGCCTGCCTCATCGTGGCCGGCACCCGGCTCGCCCGGCGCCGGTCCGCCTGGCGGCCCGCCGGATGGTCGCCCCGACGGCACCGGCTGGACCCCCGGGGCCGCTGAGCGCCCAGGGCCCGCAATCGTGGTGGTGGTGGCGCCGGCCACCGCCGTCGCTGGCGCCGCCACCACCACCCGCCTTATACATGACCTGGCATTCCTCTGCGCCTCTTAGCTAGTGCCCTCCTGAGCTGGCGATCGGCGTCCCGGTTAGGAAATCCGGAAAATAGCAGATTTGAGAAGCTCTTACCATTCCCTAACGAATAAGGATTGAATTGAGCCGGTAGGCGGCCGCATACCTCACGGCCCCGCCCGGTCATATCCGACCAAAAGCCTTATATCGGCCATGGCGCCGGCCCGCCGGGCGCGTCCGGGCTGGGAATCCGCCTTACGGCTGGTGGCGGAGCGGCCCGGCGCGGTCGGGGATCCCGCCCGCCACCGGACGACGATGATCATGCCGGGGCGCGACGGGCGGGCCGCCGTTCTCGCGATCATGGGCTTTGAGTAATCACGAAAGCTGCCAGCCTCCCCCGTTCGGATGAATAATTGTGCCGAACGGGCGGGATGCACGCTTTGGTTAAGGCAGAATCCGCCCTGCAGGGGGCCGAATACCTGTTGTCCCCGGCGCCTACCGAGCAGGAGATAACAATGTCTGACGAATCACAGCCGTTGGTGCAACTAGCTGGCAGCGAGCGCACGCCGCTGGCGGAAGCCAGGCCGGCCGGCCAGCTGGACACCGCCGAGCGGGCGGAGGTGACCCTGGTGCTGCGGCACCGGGCCGAGATTCCCGCCGAGATCGTCGAAGGGCCGACCGTCCTGACCGCCGATCAGCTTGCCGAGCGGTACGGGGCCGACCCCGCTGACACCGATCTCGTCCGCCAGACACTCGCCGGCCTGGGGCTCGAGGTCACGGCCGTCCACCCGGCCACCCGGCGGGTCAAGGTGGCGGGCACCGTCGGCCAGCTGTCCAGCGCGTTCGGCGTGACGCTGCAGCAGGTCAGCAGCCCGGCGCCGAACGGGGAAGGGACGGTCACCCACCGCTACCGCGAGGGGCCGCTGTTCCTGCCCGCCGTGCTGGACGGCGTCGTGATCGCGGTGCTCGGCCTGGACACCAGGCCGCAGGCCCGGCCGCACTTCCGGCCCCGGGCCGCCGCGGCCCAGGGCAGCACCTACCCGCCGAACCAGGTGGCCGACATCTACCAGTTTCCGGCCGGGACCACCGGCGCGGGCCAGACGATCGCGGTCATCGAGCTCGGCGGCGGCTTCTCCACCAGCGACCTTTCCGCCTATTTCGGCAGCCTCGGTATCCCGGTCCCGTCGATCAGCGCGGTCAGCGTGGACGGGGCGTCGAACGCGCCGGGTTCGGATCCGAACGGGGCTGACGTGGAGGTCGCGCTGGACATCGACGTCATCGGCGCCGCCGCGCCCGGCGCGACGCAGGTGGTGTACTTCGCGCCGAACAACGGCGACCAGGGCTTCGTCGACGCGGTCTCCGAGGCCGCGCAGGCCACCCCGGCGCCCATCGCGATCTCAATCAGCTGGGGCCAGTCGGAAGACTCCTGGACGGCCCAGGGGCGCGCGGCCATGGATGCGGCCATCGCCGACGCGGCCGCGATGGGCATCAGCGTGTGCGTGGCTTCGGGTGACAACGGCAGCGGCGACGCCGTCAACGACGGCCAGCCGCACGTGGACTTCCCCGCATCCAGCCCGCACGCGCTGGGCTGCGGCGGGACCAAGCTCATCGCGGACTCCAGCACGGGTGTCATTAC
>JAFARZ010000187.1 GCA_019245115.1 Streptosporangiaceae bacterium
AATGTTGTACACCGCCAGCCCCGGCGCGAACCGGTCAAGAAACCACAACTGCTCCTGCCCGAACGACGCCGGCGGCACCACCCCCGAACCCCGACGCCCGATCTGACCCGCCGCAGCCATCCTCCGCTCGCGACGCAACTGCGCGGCCAGCTCCGCTCGCTCGGTCTGTGACAACATCTCGACCCCAGCTCCTTCTCTTTCTAGACCGGGTTGTCCTGCAAGCGCCGGTCAAGCCCTTCGATGCCATCCGGGCCGAGATCCTCGTCAACGAAACCGTGCTTGTCCCGCAGCTCCGCGGCGAGCTGCCGTGGTGTCGGCGTCAGGAACACAGCGGTGATGTCGAGATCCGCGGCCAGCGCGGTGCGTAGTTCGGTCACGAGGCGCATCGCCTGGAGCGAGTTGCCCCCCGCCTCGAAGAAGCCGTCGGTGACACTGACCTCCCGCACGCCGAGCACGGTGGCGAACAGGTCGGTGAGCACGGCCTCGATCATCGTCCGCGGCGGCACCCGCTCGGCCGTCGCGGACGCGGGAACCGGGGGAGGCAACGCGGCCTTGTCGATCTTCCCGTGGGCGGTAAGCGGCAGCTCGGCCACCATGACCAGGTACGCGGGGATCATGTATCCGGGCAGCGACTGGGCCAGGTGGCGACGGACGTCGGCGACCGAGGGCTCGCCGCGGCCGGAGGCCCAGGCCAATTCAGCGCCGCCGTCGGCCGGCCGCAGGTAGCCGGCCAGTTGCTGGACCCCGGCCTGGTCGGTCACCACGATCACCACCGCCTGGGCGATGCCGGGATGAGTCATCAGCGCGGACTCGATCTCACCCGGCTCCACCCGCAACCCGCGGATCTTGACCTGGTTGTCGATCCGCCCGGCGAACACCAGCGTCCCGTCCGGGCGGCGCCGGGCCAGGTCCCCGGTCTTGTACAACCGGGCGCCTGGGCCCGGCCGGAACGGGTCCGGGATGAACCGCTCCCGGGTCAGGTCCGGCCGGTTCAGGTACCCGCGAGAGACACCAGGGCCGCCGATGTGCAGCTCGCCGGTAACCCCGACGGGGACGGGATTCAGGTGGGCGTCGAGAACGTAGGCCCGGTAGTTCGGCTTGGGCCGGCCGATCGGCGGCGGCAGCGGCGTGTCCGGCTCCAGTTTCATGAACACCGACCCGATCGAGCACTCGGTCGGCCCGTACCCGTTGTAGATGTCCGCACCTATGTGCAGCCACGCCTTGAGCAATTCGCTGGACAGTTCCTCACCGGAGGACAGCAGCGTTCGCAGCTCAGGGAAGTCTTCCCCGATCAGCAGGTTCAGCACGGTGGGCGGCAGGCAGGCGAACGTGATACGCGCCGTACGCATCAGCGCGGCCAGCCGGGGTGGGGAGTGCAGCGTCTGCGGCGCGGCGAGCACCACCTTCGCCCCGCCGAGCAGCGGCATGAACATGTCCATGACCGACACATCGAACGTGAAGGCAGCGAAGGCCAGGACCGCACCGCCGGGACCGATCCGCCAGTGCCTGGCCATGCCGTGCAGGAAGTGGATCGCCTGGCCGTGCTCCACCACCACGCCCTTGGGCTGGCCGGTCGAGCCGGAGGTGTAGATCACGTAGGCCACGTTGTCCGGGTTGACCCCGGTGCCGGTAAGATCAGCGCCATCGAGGCCGGTGATCTGGTCCCACTCGGCATCGAGGGACACGACCTTTGCGGCGGACTCCGGTACGCTCGGCCTGCTCGGCTCGTCGGTGAGAATGACGCGCATGCCGGTGTCGGCGATCATGAACGACAGCCGGTCCGCGGGCAGTGCCGGATCCAGCGGGACATACCCGCCACCGGCCTTCCAGGTCCCCAGCAACGCCGCCAGCCTGCGCAGTCCGGTGCTCATGCACACGCCGACCAGCACCTCGGGCCCCACCCCGAGCTCGCGCAACCGCCTGGCGACCTGGTTGGCCTGGCGGTTCAGGTCCGCATAGCTGACCCAGCCGGCTTCGTATTCTGCGGCCACCGCGTCCGGCATCGCTGCTGCCCGCTCCTGGATCCCCTCGTGAATGCACTGCACCGGCAGGTCGGTGCGGGTGTCGTTCCAGTCGTGGAGTTCAGCCCGCAGCTCGGCCTCGGTCAGCACGGGCAGCTTCGACAGCGCCGCCGCCGGGTCGTCCGCCACCCCGCGCAGCAGCACCTCGTAGTGAGCCAGCATCCGCCGTACCGTGGCCGCATCGAACAGGGCGGGGGTGTACGTGGCTTCCACCCGCAGGCCGTCGGTGTGCGACTCGGCCGCGAACGCGATGTCGTATCGCGACGCCTGGAGCGGAATGCGCTCGTAGCCGAACGTGATGCCGCCTGCCTCGATCTGGCCGATCGGTTCGGTGTAACCGAACGCGGTCTGGAAGAGGGGGAAGCGGCCGGGGTCGCGGTCGATATCCAGGGCCTCCACCACTTTGGCGAACGGCAGGTCCTGGTGGGCCCGTGCGGCGGCCACGGTCTCGCTGACGTGGGCGAGGAAGTCGCGGAACGCCGGATTCCCGGAGGTGTCCGCGCGGATCGGCAGGATGTCGCCCAGGTAGCCGATCAGCCCGGCGAGTTCTTCGTCGGCTCGCTCGATCCCGGTCGTGCCGGCGATCAGATCGGTCTGGCCGGTGTAGCGATGCAGCAGCACAAGCAGCGCCGCGAGCAGGGTGACCGGCAGCGTGGTGCCCTCGCGCGCGCTCAGCTCCCGGAGGCGGCCGAGCACGGCCGGATCGAGGGTGGTGTGCTCTACCGCGCCGGTGTGGTCGGCCAGCAGCGGACGCGGGCGGTCAGCGGGGAAGCGCGAGGTCTCGAAACCGGCCAGCGTCTTGCGCCAGTACTCCTCCAGGCTGGTCAGCACGTCGCCCTGGAGGTGCTGCCGTTCCCGGAGCGCGTGGCCGGCGAAGCTGATCCGCGGCTCCGGCGGCTCCGTGCCGGCATACGCCGCCGCCAGGTCCCGCATGAACACCCCGGCCGACCGGTCATCGAAGGCGGTCTGGTGCGCCACCAGCACCAGCGCGTGCTCTTCCGTCGCCAGCCGGACCAGCCGGACCCGCAGCGGATGGTCGTCCGCGAGGCGGAACGGCCGCAGCGACTCGGCTTCAGCGAGTTCCCGCAGCCCAGCCTCGGTGAGCGAGTCAGCCTCCAGCAGCCACGGTCCCGGTTCGTCGATGACCCGCACCGGGTGGCCGTCCTTCCCGGCCACCAGCCGAGTGCGCAGCGGCTCGTGCCGGGCGGCCAGCGCCGCCAGCGCGCGGGACAGGGCGTCCACGTCGAGCGGGCCGCGCAGCCTGATCAGGAAGGGAACGTTGTGCGCCGGGAGCCCGTGGTGGAACTCATCGATGAACCACAACTGCTCCTGCGCGAACGAGGGGAGCGGTGTAGGCGTCGTCATCTGGTCTGTGCACCCTTCTGAGTCAGTTCGGGGGCGCAGCGGGCATCTCGCTGAGCCGGTACACCGGGGAGAAGAACACGCCTAGCAGGGGTGAGGTCATCAGGATCAGCGACACCGCCAGGGCGGCCCGCAGCCCGATCGCGCCGCCGAGCACACCGCCCAGGCTCATCCCGAGGGGCGCGATGCCGAATATCACCATCCGGTAGGCCGCGTTCATCCGGGCGAGCACCCGCCTCGGCGTCACCATCTGCCGCAGCGTGACCGCATTGACGTTGAACATGCCGATGTTGCAGCCGTAGACGAGCTGGGCCGTCATGAACACCGTCATCGCGAACAGGCCGGCATGCGTCGGCACGAGCAGCAGGAGCAGGGGAAGCGAGAAGCCCGCGGTGTTGGCGAGCATCAGCCGGCCCAGGCCCAGCCGCTTCCTGACCCGGCCGGCGGTGGTGGTGCCGACGAGGCCGCCAGCCGCCTGTGAGACCAGGACTATCCCCAGCTCAAACGGGCTCAGGTGCACGACCCGCACGGCGTACACGATGAACAGCGTGGCATAGCCGCCGAAGAACAGGTTCAGCGCGGCGCTCTGCAGCAGCAGCGCGCTCAGCAGCTTGCTGCCCCAGACGGCGCGCAGCCCCTCGGACATCGACTGCCGCACCGAAGGCCTGTCCTCGGGCACCTCTGGCGGCGGCTCAGGCTTGCGGATCGCGATCAGCCCGGCGGCGGAGAACAGGAACGAAACCGCGTCCACAGTCAGCGTGATCGGCGCGGTGATCAGGCCGACAAGGATGCCGGCCAAGCCGGGGCCGGACACTCCGGCAAACGCCAGGCTGGCCTGGAGCTTGCCGTTCGCGTCCGCCAGCTGATCACGGCCGACCAGGTCAGGCACGTAGGACATGGCGCCCACGTCGAACGTCATGGACAACAGTCCGGCCAGCGTGACGACCACGTACAGCAGGCCCATGGACAGCAGGCCGGTCACCTTGGCCATCGGCACCAGGCCGATCAGGATCGCGTTGCCCAGCGCGCAGGCGATCAGCACCGGACGACGGCGGCGGCGATCCAGCCAGACCCCGGCCAGCAGCGACAGTACCAGCACGGGCACGAAACGCAGCGCGTTCAGCAGGCCGACCTGGGCCACCGTGGCGTTCAGCGTGAGGATCGCCACCAGCGGCATGGTGAGCAGGGTGACCTGGCTACCGATCAGCGAGACCGACTCGCCCGCCCACAGCTTTATAAAATCCTTATTCGCGAACGCTCTGGGCTCGAGTTTTGCGGCAGAAGTTTCTCTGGTGAGCTGGTCAGATGCCATCGCGCGCCGCCTCCAGCCGCAGTAGGAAACGCTCGGCTATCCGCCGGCGACGTGGTTTGAACTGTGCGGTGAGCATGCCGTTGTCCACGCTGAACGGTTCCGGCGCGATCACGACGCGGCCGATCCGCTCGTCGGGGCTGAAGGAGGCGTTGGCCTCCGCGACCCGAGCATGGATCGCCTCTTCATCGGGCGGATCATCGGCGGGCGAGACCACGGCCGCCAGGTTTGAGGAGTCGTGTGCCAGTACCACGCACTGGTCGATGGCCGGAGTGCCCGCGAGGAATTCCTCAAGCGGACGCACGAACACGTTCCTGCCGTTCTCCAGCGCGACCATGTCGTCGGCCCGGCCGCGGATGAACAGGAAGCCGTCTTCGTCGATGTAGCCGATGTCGCCGGTGCGGACCGTACCGTCCGGCGCGAAAACCCGTTCCGACTCGCCGGGCGCCGCGTATTCGTACCGGGTGTTGACCGGATGGTCGCTGTAGACGCTGATCAGCCCGTCGGCGTCCAACAGCACCTTCTTGCCTGGCAGGACCTGCCCGACGCTGCCTTCGCGGTGCGCGCCGGGATGGTTCTTGGCGACGATGCACGTCTCGTTGAGCCCGTAGCCTTCGTAGATCGGCATTCCGGCCTCGGTGAAGAACCGCAGCATCGACCGGCGGGCCGGCGCCGACCCGGTCCACAGATACCGGATCCGGTCTCCGAACAGCTCCCTGGCGGCCGGCGCTAGACCGCCCGCCCGCGCGGCACGGCCCTCGATGTGCCTCCTGGCGTTCTCGTAGAACGCCGGGACACCCATCACCACGGTGGCGCTGGCCCGGCGCAGCGACGGGAACGCGGCCTCGTAAGTGCTGACCGTGACGTCATGGCCGAAGCACAGCGCCGAGTAGATCCAGTACCGCTGCTGGAGCAGGGACAGCGGCAGGAAGATGAAGAGGTTGTCTCCGTCGCCATGGGCGAACATCTCCTGGACGGCATTGATCGAGCTGTCGATGCTGCCGGCCGTGGCGGCCAGTCCTTTCGGCTCTCCGGTGCTGCCGGAGGTGAACTTGATCGTCGTCACGTCGTCCGGCCGGTAGACGGGGGCCGGCCAGTCCGACGCCGCCTCTTCGCCGACGTCGATCAGGCGCGCCACCTCTGATCGGTCGGTAACGAGCATCGCCAGCCGGTAGCGGTCGGCCAGCGCCTGGTCTCCCGCGAACTTTCCGGGCTCGAACCCGCAGGTCACCGCCTTGAGCCGGATCGCGGCGAGGTCGAGCAGGACCCACTCCGGACAGTTCGGCATCAAGATGCCGATCCGGTCACCCTCCTCGATACCCGACGCCCGCAGGCCACGTGCCAGCCGCTCAGCGGCCAGATGCAGCTCGGTCAGCGTCATGCTGCTGGTCCCGTCGAGCCGCTGGAACGTGATGCGGTGGCCGGCACCGGACGGGCCACCGACGATCCGGTTGATGACCGACTCGCTCATGCGTTGCCTCCGATGCTCTGCTCACTTATGTGGCGAGCCATGGCCTGGACGGTGCGCACCTGGTACAGCTGGTCGAGGGTGATGCTGACGCCGAACTGCTTACGGATCGCGGTGAAGATGCGAGCCGCCGCCAGCGAGTCACCGCCGAGGTCGTAGAAGTCCGTGCCGGGACCGATGTCCGTGGCCGCCACCCGCAGCACAGGCACCCACAGCTCGGCCAGCTTCCGCTGAAGGCCGGCATCATCCCCGGCGGAAGCGGAGCCCCGGTCCTGCGCCCGGGGCGCGATCGCGGCCAGCCTGGCCCGGTCCACCTTGCCATTGCGGGTCAGCGGCAGGCTCTCGTGCCAGACGATCACCGAAGGCACCATGTAGCTGGGCAGGTGGGTAACCAGCGCCTGCCGGACTTGCTCGTCTTCCGGCCGTTCCCCGGCGGGCACCAGGTGCGCGACCAGCCGTTCGCCGTTGTTCCCGCTCTGCCGGACCACGACCGCCTGTTTGATCGCGGCTAGCGAGGTCAGCCGGGTCTCCACCTCGCCGGCCTCGATGCGGTACCCGTTGAGCTTGATCTGGAAGTCGCTGCGGCCGAGGATGTCGATGGTGCCATCCGGCAGGTAACGGCCGAGGTCGCCGGTGCGGTAGATACGCTCGGCAAGCCTGTCGTCGACGTGGAACTTCGCCGCGGTGCGTGCCTGATCGCCCCAGTAGCCGCGGGCCAGGCCGGTTCCGGCCGCGCAGATCTCCCCGGTCACCCAGTCCGGCGCGTCCAGTCCGTCGGCGTCCAGTATGTAGGCCCTGTTGTTCGCATTCGGGCGCCCGTAAGGGATCCGCTCGCCGTCCTCGTCAATGGGATGCCAGACGTTCCAGATCGTTGTCTCCGTCGGTCCGCCCAGCGAGATCAGCTCCCCATCCGGTATGACCTTGCGGAGCGTGGCTGGCAGCGTGGCCGGGATGCGGTCGCCGCTCATCATCACCAGGCGCAGCGTTTCCAACCCCGCGCCACCGTCAGATTCCGCCTGGTCGGCGAGCAGGCGGACGATGGCCGGCACGGAGTTCCAGACGGTGACACCGAACCTGCCGCACAGCTCGAGCCAGTGGGCCGGATCGGCGGCCCGGTCGGCGTCGGGCAGGACCAGGGCGGCACCGGCGGACAGCGCGCCGAACACGTCGTAGACGGACAGGTCGAAGTTGAACGCGCTGACCGCCATGAACCGGTCGCCGGAGGTCACGCCGAACCGCGCGTTGCAGTCGGCCACGACGTTGGCGACGCTGCGGTGGCTGACCATGACGCCCTTCGGCTCCCCCGTGGTGCCCGACGTGTACAGCACGTAGGCCAGGTCGTCGGGAGAGGCGTCCGGCAAGGGCGACCAGTCGAAGCCGCCCGTACCGGCCGGACCGGCCGGCAAATCGCCGTGGCCGGAGGCCCAGGCCAATTCAGCACAGCCGAGATCGATGTCGAAGACGTCCGCCGAGCCGTCATCCGGACGCCAGCAGGTGTTGGTGAGCACGCGGCGCACATGGCCGTCCCGCAGCATGTAGGCGACCCGCTCGGCCGGCAGCGCGGCGTCGACCGGCAGGTAGGCGCCGCCCGCCATCAGCGCGCCCATGATCCCGACGACCTGCTCCGGCCCGCGTCGCATGACCAGAGCGACGAGTTCGTCCCGGCCGACGTCCCCGGCCCGCAGCCAGCGCGCCGCGTCCGCGGCCCGCTGGAACAGCTCGCCGTAGCTCAGCGTCGCGTCGCAGGTCAGCACCGCGGGCGCGTCCGGCGTGCGCGCCGCCTGCGCGGCGAACGCGGCAGGCAGCATGTGCTCCGGGACGGGGCCGCTGGTGTCGTTGGCGGCCCGGCGGCGAGCGCGCTGATCGGCCGGCAGCAGGTCGAACTTCGTGGCCGACCACACCGGCTCGTCAGCCAGGCTGGCGATGAGCTCGGCGTACCCGCTCACCATCGCCGCGATCATCCCGTCCGGGAACAGCCCGGTCACCTCGTCGAACTGCACGATCACGCCGCCGTGCTGCTCGAACGCGAAACCATTGAGCCACACCTGCGGCGTCTGGCTCGAGGTGTACACCTCGGGTCCGAACAGTTCCAGCGCCGACCCGCTTACCCCGTCCCGGACGTAACCGATGGCGCTGTTGAAGGTGAACGGCATCCGGGCTTCCGCCCCGGGGTCGCGCCGGGCGAGCTCGCGCAGGACCTCGATGCCCGAGAAGTGGCGATGGTCGAGGTCGGTGCGCATCCGCGCCTGCAACGCTCGAGCCCGGTCGGCGAAGGTCACCTGCCGGTCGAGCCCGATCTCGATCAGCATCGTCTCGGAGAAGTTCCCGATGGCTTCGGCGATGCGCGGATGGATCGGCGGACGGCTGGCGACGGTGGTGGTCAGGGTGAACCGGCGGCCGGCGCCCCACCGGGTGAGGGTCTCGGCGTACGCGGTGAGCAGCGCCACCGTCGGCGTCACCCCGGCGCTGGCCGCCCGCTCCTTCAGCGCGGTCCACGACGACTGGTCCAGACGCGCGCTGTGCTGCGCGAACCGGGGCTGGGCGATCGCGGAAGGGCTGGTCCGCAGCGGCAGGTCCGGATGGGGCGGCAGATCGTCCAGCCGGCCAAGCCAGTAGTCACGGGACCGCTTGCCGGCCGCGCTGGCGCGCATCTTGTCCAGCGAAGCGACGTAGTCCGCGAACGAAACCTCGTCGAGGCCGTCAGGGAAATCTCCAGCGCTGTAGGCGCGCCACCAGTCGGCGAAGAACAGGAACATGCTGATGCCGTCCATCACCAGGCCGTCGTGACCCACGTGCAGCCGCATCCGGTCGTCGGCCAGCAGCGTGACGTCGGCGGCCAGCATCGGCGCGCGGTCACTGGGCAGGACGCGGTGCGAACGCTGCTCACGCAGCGTCCGCAATCTGGCCTGCTGCGCTTCGAAAGTCTGGCCGCGCAGGTCGAGCCGGCCGACCCGGACCTCAGCTACAGCCAAGGTGATCTGGCGCCCGTCGGCGGTGAACCGCGTGCGGAGCATGCCGTGCCGCGCCACCACCTGCCGTAGCGCGGACTCCAGCCGGTCGATGTCCCAGCAGCCGTCGATCTCGTGGTAGACGTGGCTCGCGATGTTCCCCATCTCAACCGAGCCGCCCCGGCCGATCAGGTAGCCGCGTTGCAGCAGGGTCAGCGGGAAGCCATCGCAAGCGTCATCGCTCAGGTGAGCGAGCAGGTCGGCCTTCGCCGCCCTGATCTGGCCGAGGAGCTCGGCGTCAAGCCGCTGCTGCGGTCCCTGCAACCGCAGGTCGGTCCCGGACACACTGAGCCGGAGCCCGCGTCGCTCCACCTCACGCAGGACCTCCAGGTGGTTCACGAGAACTCCCGGGCGAGCTGCGCGACGGTGCGGTCACCGAGCAGGTCCTGCACGGCCACGTCGGCACCGGTGGCGGCCAGGATCTGGTACTGGATCGCGATCGCCTGCATGGACTCGGCACCCAGCGACACCAGCGTCGCATCGGCGACCGGCCGGTCCGATGGCAGCTGGAGCGTCTCGCGCACCAGCTTGGACAGCCAGGCCACCGGCTCCGAGGACCCCGGCCCCGACGCACCAGACGACCCGAAGAACACCAGCCGTTCCATATTTACATGGGTGCCAGGCGGCACGAGCGTGATCTGCCCCGGCCACTGAGTAGGCGGTTCGATACCCAAAGCGGTGGCGAGCCTGGCCGCGAAGCGCGGCATCACGGGCGCGGCACAGTAGGCCAGCAGTTTGGCGGCGGCCAGTTCCAGCGCGATGACGGTCCGGGCTTCGTCCCGCCAGTCGCCCATGCCGGAACAAGGACTCTCCAGCCGCGAGAACCGCAGCGTGTCCTCGACGATGCCGGTCAGCGTCCGGGCCGCGAGGTTGAGTGAGTACCCGTCCTGCCCCAGGCAACCGGTCATCTCCGCGAGGCGGCTCTCCAGCCGCCCGAGGAACGCGGTGTGCTCGGGGGTCCAGACCCCGGCATCGGGGGCCACACCGCCGTAATGCCGCGCAACCCGCGCACCGAGGTCGTTCAGCCACGCCTGCCACGTTCCGGTCAGGGTCTCACGCACCACCGACTCGTACTCCGAGACAGTGAAGTTGGTACGGCGCGTCTCAGGCCGGGTGAGCGCGAGGAAGAAGCGGACTCCGTCCACCGTCGACGGCCCGAGGATGTCCTTGCCCCAGATCGCGTGCCTTCGGCTGGTGGAGAACTTGTCGCCGTCGAGCAGGTAGAACTCGTTCATGTGGTAGTCGACATCCGGCGTCCACGAAGGGCTGGCCAGCTTGTACAGGGTCGGGCTCAGGATCGAGTGGTAGAAGGTGTTGTCGTAGCCGAGGAAGTGCACGATCTTCCAGTCGTCCTCCGGCGCGTCGGCCCGCCAGCCGGTGCCCAGCCGGCGGCCGAGCGACTCGATACCCCACAGGAATCCGAAGGCGAGCTCGATCCACACCCACATGACCTGGCCCGGCACCACGGCGGCCTGCTCGTCCGGCGGTAGCACGCCCCACTCCGAGGGGTGCGTGAGCGCCACGTCCAGGCGATCCCGCTGGAACAGCCGGCCGGCCAGCTCGCGCACCCGCACCGGGACGCGTCCGACATGGTGGTGCTCAAGGATTTCGTCGCGCAGTTCGTGCAGGGGCAGTGTGTACCGGGTGATCGTCCCGGCGCGCGGCGCAGCGGCGCCGATGGTGGGCCGCGGGTCGACGAGGTCGAAGCAGAAGTTGGGCTCGCCGCATTCCTCGCAGATGTTCCCGCCGGTGACGGAGCCGCAGGTGGGGCATCCGCCGTGGACGTACGGCTCGTAGAGGTACCGGCCGGTCTCCCCATCGAACAGGGCCGGCCCTGTTGCAGGAGCGACCCGCCCCGAGCCGACCACGCGGGAGAAGAACGCCTGGAGCGCCGCCGGGTAGCGCTCGTCCTGGCTGGTGTGGATCATCTGGTCCGGTTCGATGTCCATCAGCGCGAGCGTCTCGGCGATCTCCCCGGCGTAGTGCGCGGCCACCTCGGCGGGCGCCCGCCCCTCCCGGCGAGCGCATTCGGCCACATAACTCTGGTGGTCGTCGGTGGCGGCCAGATGCCACACCCGCCGGCCGTTCATCCGCTGGAACCGGACGAAGACGTCGGTGCCGAGGTAGGGGCCGGACAGGTGGCCGATGTGCAGCCCGCCGTTGGGCGTCGGCGGCGTGGAGAACGCGAAAATGGGCCGGTCGCCGAAACGGCGGCGGTCCTGGCTGGTGGCTTTCCGCGAGGCGCGCGGGCTGTCGCGCCAGTAGAACGTCGCGAAGACCAGGTCATCGGGGCCGGTGTTGTCGAGGTAATGCGTCTCGAACGGCTCGAACTGGATCACCATGCCGCTGCGCACCTTGGTGCGCTTGGCGTCCACGATCAGGTCGCCCCGGCCGGAGACGATCACGAACGTCTCGGTCTCGTCGTGCTGATGGGGATCGGAATGCCGGCCGGGAGGGACCTTCCCCCAGTTCGCGCCCACTCCGAACGACTCGACCTTCCCCATGTCGATGTCGCCGAGGTCGATACCGAACGAGCGGTGCAGCGAACCCGCGTCATACGTACTGAGGATCACCTGTTGCTCCTTCACTCAGGTGCTCATTGAGCTGAGTTACGGCCTGCGCCGCGATCGCCGGGGCAAGCCGGTACCCCGAGCCGTTCGCGGCGCCGGCGAAGACGATCCGGCCTGCCGGGTCGAGCGCCTCGATGACCGGCTCGCGCGAGGGACTGTAGGCGTCGCAGAACACCTGACCGCCGCGGCAGGCGTCCGCCAGCGCCGAGGCCGACGCCGACGCCGCCGCCAGCGCCGAGGCCGACGCCGACGCCGGCGTCGGCGCGTTGCGGCGCAGGCAGTCGCGGGCCGCGTCGATGTCGGCGGCGGTCAGGCCGGTGGCCGGCCGGTCCGGGTCGACGTCCCACTCGCGGCAGGCATAGCTGAACAGCCAGTGCCCGCGATGAGCCAGCGGCAGCAGGAAACTGTCGTCGGCGTCGAACAGGATCGCCTGGTCAGCCGGATCCGGCGGCCGCGCTATGTGCAGTGCTATGTGCAGGGCCACGACCCGTTTCACCCGCAGCCCGAGCGGGGCGATGAGGTCGCGCCATGCCGGTGCGGCCAGCCACGGCCCCGGTGCCAGGATCACCGCGTCCGCCTCGATCCGCTCGCCGGTCCCGCACCGGATCGTGACGCCGTGGTCGCCGGGCACCAGGTCGGTCACCGCGACGCCTTCGGCGAACTCGACAGTGGCACGCATCCGCAGCGCGAGCGCCTGGGTCAGCCGGTACACGTCGCAGTAGTGGCTGCCGGAGATGCGCCAGGTGCGATGCCCGGCGGACAGCGGCGGCTCCGGGGTAAGCGACTCGGGCTCCGCCTGGGGAAGGTAACGCTCGATCAGCCGGTCGCCCGGCTCTCCGGGCCCGGTCACCACGGTCGCGCCGACCGGGTAGATCGGCAGCCCCGGGTGAGCGCGCTTCAGGTGGGCGTAATAGTTATGGCTGTAGGCCGACATCCGCCGCGTCCGGTCGGTGCCGCCGCGGAGCAGGTGCAGACCCGCCGAGCGCCGACTGGCGCCGGACCCGACGCCGTCGCGGTCGAGCACCGTGACCTGGGTACCCGGCAGGCGGGCGGCCAGCTCACGAGCGACCAGACAACCGATGATTCCCGCCCCTATGACGGCGATGCGTGACCGCCCCATGGCCTAGGCTCCCTGGAGCTTGGCACCGGCAGGCTTGGTCATCCACTCGATGAATGAATCCAGGTGATGCTCGGTGCGGACGCCGCGCAGGCGGTCGAGGATCCGCTGGCTCCGCCAGGCGTTCAGGCTCAGGTTCGGGTCGGCGAGGCCGCGCTGCCCGCGGGCCGCGTTCTGGATGAAGATGTTGTGGTCCGGTGGTCCGTCCCACTGGATCGCGAAGCTGTTGTCGATCTTGTACTCGTCGCCTTCGCGCTCCAGGCGTGCGTTGAGCGGATGGAGGAAATCCGTCGGCGCCGGGGCGAAGCCGGTGGCCCAGACCACGACGTCAAGCTCGGCGCTCTCGGCAACGCCGGGGTGCTCGTTGTGCGTGAGCGTCAGGTGCCAGGCTCCAGCTGGCGCTCGGGCGACGCGTGACACCTGCCGGTTTGGGTAGAGCGCGACCAGGTCGGTGTATCCGTTGATGAAGCGGTGCGTGTATATCCGCTGGTAGATGAGCCGCAGGGTGGCTTCCGATATGCCGTCGCTGGTGAGCAGGTGGCGGGCATTGAACGCCTTCCTGGTTACCGCGTCCAGGCTCGCGAAATAGTCCGAGTAGCCCGGCATGTAGTAGTCGTTGGTGAACGGTGAGTCGTCGAGTGGCAGGTAGTTCGGGCGCCGCGATATCCACACCACCCGTCGCGGCATGTCCGGACCGGTACGCGAGATCAGGTCGAGGAACGCCTCCGCCCCCGACTGGCCGCCCCCGACCACGCCGACACGCAGGCCGCCCAGCCCGTCGGCCTTGGTGAGAAAATCGCTCACGTGGAATTGCCGGTCCCCCAGGTACGCCGTGACCTGCGGCGGTACCCAGGGCCGGACCCCGACGCCAATAACGACATTGTCGGCGGTTAGTGTGCCGCCACTAAGCCGGACGCGAAACAGGTCTGAGAACTCGACGGACAGCACCTCCTGTCCGAAGACGATGTTCTCGTTCTTCTGGCTCGCCCATTCCATGTAGTTCCGGAATTCCTGCCGCGGCACGGCATCGAACTGTGCATTGAGGTAGTGGTAGAGGCGTCCAGATTCATGCAGGTAGGCGAGGAACGAGAACTGATTCGTGGGCTGCGAGAGAGTGACGAGGTCTTTTAGCATGGAGACCTGAATGGTGGTGTTCGGCATTTGCTGGCCGTCGTGCCACCCGAAGGTTTCTTTCTTGTCCACGAAGATGTTCGTGAGTTCCGGATGACCGTGCATGAGCGCCGCGAGGCTCAGGTTCGCTGGCCCCACCCCGATACCGACGCAGCGATAGTGCCGTTGTTGATCAATCCCCGCTCCATGGACCAAGATCATTTAACCTTTCAGTTAATTGCAGAAAGGCTCCTTTGCAGACGCCGGCGATGTCTCATGGGCTCTCTGGAACCACGCTGAACCGGGCTACTATGTCGCAGCTATATCGCAAAATGCTTTGGTTCCACTTTGGTTCCTCTTTGGTTCCTCTTTGAACCGGCGACTCGGCCATTCCGCGGACATTCCGATCCGGCGTTGTCCGCCTCACTAGGTGGCTAACTACACAAAGAGTCACATGGTGCCCGAAAGTTGTCAATGTTACTCTTGTGTGATGATCCCACATAAGCCAGACCTTCTTTTGCTGCCCACGCGGGAATTGCTTACCAGGCGAAGTGGCCTGGCCGCCTGCATCGGAGAGCTGGAGCTAGTGCTGCTCGGATCGCTGGTCGAGCAGACGCGCCGCTGTGGGAAGGAGGGCTGCCGCTGCTCCACCGACCGCCCGCACGGTCCTTACCCCTACCTGAGCCCGAGGCGGGGCAATGCCGGGATGCGCTACGTGCCGACGGTCATGGTGGACTCCGTCCGCACCTTCCTCAAGCGGGGCGAGCAGATCGAGGCTGCCCTGGCGGAGATCTCAGCGATAAACGTAGAACTGCTGGCCAGGCGACATCTGGAGTAAATAGATCTTTTATCACGAACGGCCGGCCGTAACACCTCTGAGCCCGCCTCCCGACGCCAGCGAGAGAGAGCGGCGCGGAAGTCTCCCTCTGGAACGACTGCTCCGCCGCGGTCAAAGCGAAGTCCAGTGGCCCGTCACCCTCCCCGGCCCGTCACCCTCCCCGGCACGGGCGCAAATGGGCGCAGGGGATGGACGCGTCGGCAACCCGCGTTACGCCGGAACGTCGCGTACACGGACAAAACGATCCATGACCCCTCGCACGGTCCCGTCCGTCGCCCTCCTTGCCCGCCGTCCCATGGAGGATTAGGGCCTCGTGGAGAAATAGGCACCGTTTTCCGGCGCCCAACCTTCCACGGGGCCCCGATGTTCCACGCGATCGACCGCGGGGACGCCGCCGAAACCCGTGGCTATTCACCAAGCGTCATGGGCTTGTATCAGCCCGGCAGGTCCTGGCGCACGGAGCCCAGGTAGACATCTCGCCACTCTCATCTCGCCTGCATCAAGGGCGCGCCCGGATGAATGTGGCAGCGACCCGGTTGTAACCGGGT
>JAFARZ010000201.1 GCA_019245115.1 Streptosporangiaceae bacterium
CGGCCCGCGCTGCGGCACCCCGCGCCGGCCCGCGCTGCGGCACCCCGCGCGCCGGCCCGCCCGCGGCACCCACCCGACATATCCGACATAAGAGGACTTGTTTCGAGTGGAGTGGCCATCGCTGTGGAAGATTGGGGTCAGATGGAAGTTTGGGTGCCGGAAACCGGCACCTAAGCTTCCACGAGGCTCTGAAGTTCCACGGGAACGCCGGATGTGACGCGGCGAATGGGCTATTTGGTCCCTTATGTGCGGGGGCACCGGGGTCGACCGTCTGCGGAATCCCGAAACGTGCCGTGGTGATTGGGGTGTGTGTATGTCCGTTATGGGTGGATCCGCCGCGTCGCCGTCGGCGCGCACATAACGCCCAATGGCCGTAAGCACCCCAAAACGGTCTCAGTACCATGTCATGCGTGACGCAACCCGACTGGCTGTCCTGGCACGATGCCTACGATCAACCCGGTTCTTCGCTGTCTCGTCGGCTCGTCGCGGTGCAGGACCGGATCCGTATCGCGCTGGACGCGGCGCCGCCCGGCCCGCTCCAGGCGATCAGCATGTGCGCCGGCCAGGGCCGCGATCTGCTCGGCGTGCTGAAAGATCACCCGCGCCGCGACGATGTCAAAGCGCGACTGGTGGAACTCGACGAGCGGAACGCGACGATCGCGCGCGAGTCGGCGGAGGCCGCCAGACTTGACCAGGTCGAGGTGCTGACCGCGGACGCCGCGCTGACCGACAGCTACGCTGGTATCGCGCCCGCCTACCTGGTCCTGGCGTGCGGCCTGTTCGGCAACATGAGTGACGCGGATGTCAAGCGCACGATCGGTTACTGCGGACAACTATGCGCGCGCGGCGGCACGGTGATATGGACCCGGGGTCGTTTCGAGCCGGACCTGGTGCCGCAGGTCTGCGACTGGTTCGTCGAGCGCGGCTTCGAAGAGCTGTGGGTCTCGGCGCCAGACGCCGGCTTCGGCGCGGGCGCGCACCGGTTTGCCACCGACCCGGATCCGCTTGAACCGGGCGCGCGGATGTTCACGTTCGATCGTCACGGCGGTGGCTCAACCCCAAGCACGCGCCATGCTTTGTGAGGATCTGAGCGAGCCGAGCTGATCTTCGACCGGCTGACCCGAGATGCCCTGCCCCGCGCCGCCTCCCGCGACTCGATCCTGAAGGTGGCGAACGAACGATGGCAGTGAACTGGCGCAAGTCAAGCCACAGCGGCGGCGCTAACAGTAATTGTGTCGAGGTGGCGGATCACGACGGCATGATCCTAGTGCGTGACAGCAAGGAGCGTGGTCGCGGGCCGGTTCACCGGTATCCGGCCGGCGAATGGCGGGCGTTCCTGGCGAGCGTCCGAGACGGCGAGCTCGACCTGGACGAATCCGTCCGCTAATCCGCGCCGGGCCCGCGGTCCTCTGCCTCGGGATCGTCGTTGGCCATGGCGGTGAGCAGCGCCGCGGCCGCGGCCGTCTTCGCCGCCGCCTTCGATCCGCCGTTACCCCGTCCGGTGACCGGCCCGGCGAAACCCGTCACCTTCGCGGTGACGGTGCAGCGGAAGTCTGGCCGGTGTGCCGGGCCGTCAACCCCGGCGTCCCAGACCAGGTCGGCGACGTACCCGGCCTGCACCAGCTCGTTCAGCGTCTGGACCGGTGATTTGCCCTCCGCCCGTTGCTCGGCCGGGTCTTCCTGAGCGGCGCCGGGTGCTTCCTGCTCCGTCGCCGCAGCGCTGGACGCGGTTTCTGGCCGGTGCTCATCCTGGTTCTTGGCCGACACCGGAGTTGCCGGGTCGGCGGGTCCGGTCAGCGTGCCATCAGGGCCGACGCGGACACCGGCCTCACGAAGCCAGTGGCGCAGCGTCGAGGTGGGCACGCCCAGCTTGTCACCGGCCGCGCGGATCGTCGCCCCGTGCTGAAGAAGGGTCTGGGCGATCTCCAGCAGCCGCGCCCGGTCCCGTCCAGCGTCGACGGGCAGGCCGCGTCGCGCTCCTGCCTCCCGCTCCGCCTCGCCTAGGTCGTCGCCCGCCGCGGCCAGGCAGTCCAGCGAGCAGTACAGCCCCACCCGCAGGTGCCGTCCGCCGCCGCCCTCCGCGCGTTCGAGCACGTACCAGCCGGCCGGAACCCACAGCCCCCGGACAGTGAGCCGGCAGGACCGGCAGTAAAACGACCGCTCCAGCCGCTCCCCGAACGGACGCGAAGCCGCCGCGTCCGCCCCACGACGCGCCCTCCCGGCAGATTCCCGCACGGCACCAGGATGACAGCCCCACCCACCGTCCCGCGCGGTCCCCGCGGATCTCGAGCAAGAACGCATTCAGTGCCCTGGTGCGGGAATCTGGCCGGAACGCTCATCCGCGCGGCCGGGTGCCGCCACCGAGCAGGAGGCCGAGCCACAGAACCGGGATGACGGCCTGCCCCCAGAGGGGGAGCGTTACGAGCCACCATGAGCATCCGATCACGCCGGCCAGTTTTAACGCGAGCAACGTGATAAACGCGACAGAGCACACCGTAGCCGAATCCGCCCGCGGCGACCGTCGCCCCTGACCCGCCATGGAACGAGCGTAGCCCCCGCAAGCGCTGGCGGATAGCAACGCATTGGTGGGCAGGCCAGGACCGGCACGAGGTCCGCCCGGCACCAAATGATCAGAACGAACTACGGCCGCCGTTTAACCGCAACCTGTTGTTCGAATCAATAGCCACGATATGCCGGATAAATAACCATTGTGTCCGGTCTGGCGCTAAGGGAAAACAGGCCTTCAGGTAAGGTAACTGCCGTACTTGGATAATTAATTCATGCTAGAATTCGAATATGTAAACCAGTAGAGCCACATCGTCGGCAGGGGGTGACGTAAATGGATGAACAGGCACCCGGGAACAGCCACGCTATCTCTGCTACGCCCCCCGGCCGCGGGCTGATTGGCCTGCTGGAGCGGGCCGCCGGGCCCGGCGAACGGTATCCCGGCCTGACCGACGGCGGGACAGTGGTCGCCGCGGGCCGCTGGGATGCGGCCGAGTCGTGGTGCGCGGCACGCAAGCTGGCCGCGATCCGCGAGCTGATCCGCCGCAATCCGCAGCCCGGGCACGAGGCCGATGCCGCGGGCGAGCTGCCGGGGGCATGGCGTAAGGACCTGATCGAGCAGGTCGCGCTGGAGCTGGCGATCACCAGGAACGCCGCGGATGCGCTGATCGTCTTGGCCTGGACGCTAGAGAAACGGCTGCCGCTCACTGCCGCCGCGCTCGAGGCGGGAATCCTGAACCTATCGAAAGCCCGGATGATCGTCGATGAGACCAGCGTGCTGTCCGATGAGGACGCCCGGGCGGCTGAGGCGCTCGCCGCTGGGATGTGGCAGGACCGGACCTGGTCCCAGATCCGGGACCGGATCGCCCGAGCGGTAGTCGAGGTCGACCCCCGCGGGGCCGAGAAACGCCGGGAGAGATCCGAGCGGGAAGACGCCCGGGTCAGGTTCTGGCGCGAGCAGACCGGCACCGCCGCGATCGCCGGGTACGGCCTGCCCACCGACCAGGCACTGAAAGCCATCGCCAACGTGCAGAACCGGGCCCGCGCCTACAAACGTCACGGCATCAAAGAGCCGATGGACTTTTTGCGTGTGATGGCGATGCTCGACTTGTTGAATGGCGCCGACGCCCGCACCCGTTACCCCAAAGCCTCACCCGGCGGGCGCGAGGACCGCGGCGTGGATGACCACGATCACGGCGAGCCGGAACCAGGCCACGATGACAAGCCGGAAGATGATCAGCTGGAGGACGGCGATCCGGAAGACGGAGACCCGGAAAACGGCGGACCGGAGGACGAGCGGCCGGAGGATGACGGTCCTGGAGACGGCGCACCGGAAGACGAGCGGCCGGAGGACGGTGGGCCCGGAGGCGGCGGTCCTGGGGACGGCGGCCGAGGAAACGGTGGCCCGGCGGGGAACGGCGGTGCTGGGGATGGCCTGGCGGCGAACCTGGCGCTGACCGTCCCGCTGGCCACCCTGCTCGGCCTGGCCGAGCGGCCCGGCGAGGCGCACGGCCTGGGCGTCCTGGACCCGGCTCTGGCCCGCAAACTAGCCGCCGAAGCGGCGGACAACCCGCGCAGCGGCATAGACCTCATCATCACCGACCAGCACGGCCGGGCCATCGGGTTCGGCCACGGCACCAAGGGCCGAAAACCCAGGGCGGACATGCCGCCCCCACCACACCAAGCACCCGGCAGCCATTCGGGCAGCCCGGCGACGGCCGACTTCGCCGCGGCCGGCACCGGACCACCCGGCGGATACGGGACATGGACCCTGGCCACCGGCAACCAGACGCTCACGTTCGCGCTGGCCCCGATCCCGCAGGGCGACTGCGACCACCGGTTCGAGTCGAAGGGATACCAGCCCAGCGGCACCCTCCGCCGCCTGGTCGAGATCCGCGACGGGCAGTGCACGATGCCGGTCTGCGTACGCCACCCCCGCACCTGCGACTGGGAACACGCCATCCCCTGGCCGCAAGGCCCGACCTGCGCCTGCAACGGCGGCGCCAGATGCCGCCGCGACCACCGCACCAAGCAAACCCGAGGTTGGAAACTCCAGCAGTTCCCCGGAGGCCTGCACCAGTGGACCACCCCCGCCGGCCTCACCTACACCAAAGGCCCCCGGCAATACCCGATCTGATGAGAGCTAGCCGTGGGCTAGCCGAGCAGGTCGTCTACCGCTGATGCGAACACCGCCGTGTGGGCGTCCACGTCTGCCTCGGTGGTCGCCGGGCACATCGGCGCCATGTTGTGGAACGGTGTCATCAGGATGCCGCGGTTGATCGTGTACAGGTGCAGGTACTCGTCCAGCGAGGCATCGCCGGCCGCCGCGGATTCGCCCCCGTTGCGCGGCGGCGCGGCACAGAACCGGTACTCGGCCCGGGCGCCGAGCTGGGCGATGCTCCACGGCAGGCGCCGGCTTTCCAGCACGTCCTGCACGCCGCTCGTGTACCGAGTGCACACGGCGATCATGTGCGCGAATGGCTCGTCGGTCAGCACTTCACCCAGCGTGGCCCGCATCGCGGCGACCGACAGGGCGTTGCCGGCCAGCGTGCCACCGACCCCGCCGGTGTCCTCGATGTCCGCCGTTTCGTCGGACAGGATCCGCGTAGCCAGCTCACCGCTCAGCCCGAGCAGAGCTCGCGCGTGATCAGCTCGGCCAGGCGGTCTCTGTCAACAGCTGCCAGCTCGCTCATCTGCGCAGATTACTCTTCAACCAACCGGGTCGGCCCAGGCGGGCGATGACGCGGTCAGGGAGCGAGCCAAGCTGGTCTTTGAAGTCCGTCCGCCTGCCCTGAGCGAGACCGCAAGCGATCACCGCGATACCCCTATGGCCCCCTGCTGCCTGAGTTGCGCTACACCACGATCGGCAGCCGGGCGGGACCGCGAAGGTTGAACCGGCCGTTCCACTCGACCGCCTGACCGGGATCGAAGGCGAGGCCGGGGAAACGTCGGAGCAGGCCGGTCACGGCGACCCGGGCCTCGAGCCTGGCCAGCGCGGCGCCCAGGCAATGATGCGGCCCGCCGCCGAATGCCAGATGCTTCGGGGCGGTCGGCCTGGTGATGTCGAGTTTCTCGGCGGTCGGCCCCCAGAATGACTCGTCGTGGTTCGCGGCGGCCAGCATCGCGATGACCAGGGTCCCCGCCGGGATCACCCGGTCGTGTACGACCCAAGGCTCGATGGTGATCCGCCGGCTCTGCTGCACGGGACTGACATAGCGGAGGAGTTCCTCTACCGCGTTAGGCGCGACATCCGGGGTACTGCGGAGCAGGGTGAGCTGTGACGGATGCCGCAGCAGTACCTCGACCCCGCCCGAGATCAGGTTGACCGTGGTCTCATGCCCGGTGACGAACAGCAGCTCGACCTGCGCGATCAGTTCCTCGTCGGTGAGCTTGTCGCCTTGATCTTCCGCCTCGATCAGCGCGGTCAGAAGGTCAGCCGCGGGATGCGCGCGCTTCCAGGCGATCGCGTCGGCGACGATCGCGTCGAGCTCGACCACGGCCCGCTCGATCTTCTTGAACTCCTCCTCGTCCGCGATCATGTCGAGCGTCCGGACGATCGTGCCGCTCAGCTCGCGGACGTGCGCGGTGTCGGTCGTCGGCATGCCGAGCATGCGGGAGATTACTTCGAACGGCAGCGGAAACGCAAGCGCGTCGACCAGATCCGCCTGCCCGTCCCGGGCGATGCGGTCGAGCGCGTCGTTGACGAGGTCGGTGATAAGCGGCTCGAGCGCGGCGATCGAGCGCCGCGTGAACACCTTCGTTACCAGCGAGCGCAGCCTGGTGTGATCCGGCGGGTCGCGGTCGAGCATGGACAGCGCGTGCCCCTCGATGAGCGGCACTTTGAACGGGCCGTCCATGACGTTGTGCGGGTCGACGGAGAGCTGCGACCGCAGCAGCGCCGAGACGTCCGCGTAACTGCTGATCAACCAGATCCCGATCGGCGACTGATGCACCGGTTCCGCTTGACGCAGTTTGCGGTAGGCAGGGTAGGGATCTGCGGCGAAGCCTGGCTCGAATGGGTTGAACAGGAGTTCCGAACTGCTCATTGTGGTAACCCCCGGCCTCGATCAGCTCGAAGTGTTCGTATCCGCTGTACACCCGCATCATCGACGACCGGGCTAAAGAGGAGCTAACACGGATGGAGTACCAGTAACCCAACCGCAAACTGCTTCACGCGAGCAGGCCGGCCAGCTCAGGGCTGGATCCGATAGGCAAACCGTGGTCTGGTCGACGAACGTCGAGCCAGCCATCGTCAGCAAGAATGGCACGCTGGATGTCCTGAAGGTCGCGGCCGGGTTCGAGGCCGAGTTCCTGGTTAAGTATCCGACGCGCCGATTGATAAGCTTCCAGCGCGTCCGCCCGGCGGCCACTCCGGTAAAGCGCGAGCATGAGCAGGCAATGCATGCCCTCGCGCAATGGGTAGTCCTTTACCAGTTGATAGAGGTCGCTCACGAGTTCGTGATGATGACCCATCGTGAGTCGCGCCCGCATCAGCATCTCGATGCATTCCATCCGGGTCTCATCCAGCCACGCCTGCGCTGACTCCAGAATGGATCCGTGATACATATCGCCAAGCAACGGCCCACGCCACAGTCCGAGCGCCCTCTCGAAGCATGCCGAGGCTTTCTCATAGGACTGGTTCCTGAGGTGCCCGCGAGCTGTATTCACGAGCTGCTCGAACGTGAGGATATCAAGCTCGTCGGAGCCGAGCTGCAGTACATACCCGGGGGCCCAGGTGACCAGCGGGCATTCTTGCCGGCCTGTCCGCTGGATGGATTTTCTGATCTGCGATATGTAGACGTGAATCCCCGCGTTCGCCCGGCGTGGCAGATCTTCGCCCCAGATCTCTTCCATCAACTGGCTGGCCGGAACGACGTGGTTCGCGCGGACAAGGAGTACTGCAAGGAGAATTTGCATCTTCTTCGCGTGGATAGAAAACCCCCCGTGGTCGTCGACAATGCGGAGCGGTCCAATTATCTCGTACCGCATCTTCCTCCCTTGATGTCGCCCTTGGTCCGCTAAGTTGAAGCTAATCTAAAGACAAAGCAGAGACTGAGAAAACCCCTGACTCCATAGATGCTGGTCAGGCGCTTCTGTTTAGGTCAAACCCCTATGCTCTAGGGGCCCCTATGGGGTGGTCACATGGCGTTTTGGTGCTGCTTTAGAGCTGCCACAGACAATGGGACCGGGTGAGCGGCCTTCGGGGCGCACGTAGCGGCGTTTTATCGGAGATGAACTCAGGCTGTAATGAACCGTGCTAATTGCTGGGTGATCTCAAATGGCGACTGAACGGCAGCTGGTCGATTACCTCAAGCGGGTCGCGGCGGATCTGCACGACACGCGGCAGCGTCTGCAGGAAGTCGAGGAGCAGCGCACTGAGCCGGTGGCCGTGGTGGGCATGGCATGCCGGTTCCCTGGCGGCGTGCGCTCGCCAGAGGACTTGTGGGAGCTTGTCGCGCAGGGACGGGAGGCGATTGGCGAGTTCCCGTCGAATCGCGGCTGGGACCTGGAGAGTCTCTACCATCCGGACCCCGCCCACCCCGGCACGTGCTATGTGCGCGAAGGCGGTTTCCTGTACGAGGCGGACCAGTTCGACGCCGCGTTCTTCGGGATCAGCCCGCGTGAGGCGCTCGATGCCCACCCCCAGCAGCGGGTGCTCCTGGAGACGGCGTGGGAGCTTCTGGAGCGGGCTGGGGTCGATCCGGCCTCGCTGAAGGGCACCTCGACCGGGGTATACGTGGGAACGGCCACTACCGGCAATGGCGCGCGCGGGGAGGAAGCGACCGAAGGCTATGCGGGTAACGCGCCAAGCGTTCTCTCGGGCCGGATCGCATACACACTCGGGCTCGAAGGCCCGGCTCTGACGGTGGAGACGGCGTGCTCGTCGTCCCTGGTAGCAATCCACCTGGCGGCCCAGGCGCTGCGGCATGGCGACTGCACGCTTGCCCTAGCCGGCGGCGTGACGGTGATGGCCACGCCCGAGGTGTTCACCGGTTTTTCGCGGCAGCGGGGGCTGGCTCCTGATGGCCGGTGCAAGTCGTTCTCTGCTTCTGCTGACGGCACGGGGTGGGGTGAGGGTGCTGGCCTGCTGCTGCTGGAGCGTTTGCCGCAGGCGCGCCGTAACGGTCATCGCGTGCTG
>JAFARZ010000249.1 GCA_019245115.1 Streptosporangiaceae bacterium
CCAAATCCGGAAATGTCGGGCGCGGGGCCACGGGTGGGCGGGGATCATCGGCTGAGGGTGAGGGTGAGGGCGGGCAGGCAGGCAGGGTGGGTGGGTGGGTGGGTGGGTGGGTGGGTGGGTGGGTGGTTGGGGGGGCGGGATCAGGCCTTCGCCGCGGTGGGCCAGACGGCGGGAGCGGGTGGGGGTTAGGGGAGGCGGAGGATCAGGCCTTCGTCGGGGTGGAGGGTCAAGGTCTTCGGGTCGGTGGTGCCTCGCTCAAGTCCGGGATCGGTCGACAGGGTCAGCTCGGCATCGCTGGCAAGGTCCTCCTCCAGCTGGAGCGGGACGTCGCGGGACGTGAAGTTCAGCGCCACGAGGAAGCGCTGCCCAGGCTGGTCGAGCCGCCGCTCGAAGCAGAAGAGGCCGGGTCCGGCGTTGACCAGGCGCTGGATGCCGGATCGCAGCGCCGGTTCGCGCGAGCGCAGATGAATCAGTTCGCGGACGAACGCGAGCGTTGACCGCGGATCTTCCTGCTGCGCTTCCACGCACAGGCGTTCGGCATCGGCGACGAGCGGCAGCCACGGCTCCGAAGTGGTGAAACCCGCGCCCGGGCCGACGCGAGAGGGGCGCCGCCAGGGCATCGGCGCGCGCTCCGGATCCCGGCCGTCGAGATCTACGATCCGGCCCGGCGGGATCTCAGCGTCCGGCAGTCCGAGTTCCTGCCCGTAGTACAGGAACGGCGTGCCGCGCAGCGCGCAGACGAGCATGGCGGCCGTCCTCCCCCGGAGTGCCCCGCTCCCCGGCTCCGGCCCCGCGTAGCGCGTCGGGACCCGCGAATGGTCGTGGTTCTCGAGGAACCAGGCGGGCCAGGCCGCGCTGTCGGCCAGTTCTAGGAACTCCCGCACCGACATGCGGAAGGCCATCGCGTCCCAGGGCAGGCGAAGGAAGACGAAGTTATGAGCCAGGTGGAGTTCGTCCCCGCTGTTTATGTACTCGACGACCTGCTGCAGGTCCAGCAGGTACACCTCACCGGCGATCATCCGCCCGTCGTACTCGTCGATGACCCTTCGTATCCGGCGCAGCCGGTCATGGATGGTGGGCCAGTCCTGGTCGTGCGCGCGGTCCGGCTCGTTGTCGCGGAGTTCCGGGTCTTTGGCGAGCTTGTAGACGACGTCGATGCGGAAGCCGTTGACGCCGCGGTTGAGCCAGAACCGCAGGACATCATGCATGGCCGCCTCTACCTCGGGGTTGTCCCAGTCGAGGTCGGGCTGCTGGGGAGCGAACGAATGCAGGTAGTACTGCCCGGTCTGCTCGTGGAACGTCCAGGCGGCGCCGACGGCGGGGAATGACGACCGCCAGTTGTTCGGTGGTCCGCCATCGGGCGCCGGATCTCGCCATACGTACCAGTTGCGTCGTGGGTTGTCGCGGCTGCTGGCCGACTCGATGAACCACGGGTGCTGATCGGAGGTGTGGTTCGGCACCCAGTCGACGATCACCTTGATGTCCCGCTCGTGCGCGGCCTCCAGCAGGTCGTCGAAGTCGTCGAGGGTGCCGAATACGGGGTCGACGTCGGTGTAGTCCGCGACGTCATAGCCGAAATCGGCCATCGGAGACGGGTAGAACGGCGACATCCAGATCGCGCCCACGCCGAGCGACGCGTCGGTGCCGTCGTTCAGGTAATCGAGGTGCTCCCGGATGCCGCGCAGGTCGCCAACGCCGTCTGAGTTCGCGTCCGCGAAGCTGCGCGGATAGATCTGGTAGATCACGTCACGCTGCCACCAGGCCAGCGGATCCGGGTCAGGATGGGATACCGGCACGCTACTTCCCTACCATGCGGCGCAAGCGGCACGCCAGGAAAATGTGTCAGCCGGGTGATGCCGCGACATCCCGGGCTTGACTCATTGATACCGTGCACATAGCATTATGATATCACTTTTACGTGCGGAAGGCGGGCCGTTGTGGCGGCCATCGATGTGCTGCATCTTCACAAGCGCTACCGGGAGACGGTCGCCGTCGATGACGTGTCGTTCTCGGTGGCCGAGGGCGAGATCTTCGGCATTCTCGGACCAAACGGCGCGGGAAAGACCACCATCATCGAGTGCGCTCTCGGGCTCCGGCCGCCGGACTCGGGGTCAGTCCGCGTGATGGGCCTCGATCCAGGCACAGACCGGGAAGAGCTTCATCTGATCGCGGGAGCCCAGCTTCAAGCGAACGCGCTGCCGGGCCTGCTCAAGGTGCGCGAGATACTCGGCCTCTACCGGTCCTTCTACCACCGGTCGGCCGACGTCGCCGAACTCGTTCGTGTCCTGGGGCTGGCCGGGAAGCTCAACAACTACTACATGTCCTTGTCGGGCGGGCAGAAGCAGCGGCTGTCGGTCGCCCTGGCCCTGATCGGGCGGCCGAAGATCGCCATGCTCGATGAGATGTCGACCGGGCTCGATCCCCAGGCCCGGCGCGACACCTGGGGCCTCATCGAGGGCGCGCGCGACCGCGGGGCGACGATCGTCCTGGTCACGCACTACATGGAGGAGGCCGAGCGCCTCTGCGACCGCGTGGCGCTCATCGACCGGGGCGGGATCGTCGCGATCGACAGCCCGGGCGGGCTGGCCCAGCGGCCGGACGGCGGCCAGCGGATGCGATCCGGGGGCATCCAGGTGGAACCAGCGACGCTCGAGGACGCCTTCGTGCGGCTGACCGGGCGCCGGCCATGAGCATCCGCTCGTCCTTGCTGCCCGCCGGCACGCCCCGGGCGGCGTTCCGGATGATCGTCCTCAACGAGTCCAGGATCGCCCGCCGACTGCCGCTGGGCCTCCTCGTCGGCGTCGCGCTGCCCACGGTGCTGCTGGTGATCATCGGCAGCGTCCGGCACGACCGCCAGCACCTGACGGTCCTGGGCGGCCTCACCACCTTCAACGTGTACGTTCCGGTCTTCCTCGCGATGGTTATCGCGGCGCTCGCGTTCTACGGCCTGCCGATCCCACTGGCCATCTACCGCGACCAGGGCATCCTGCGCCGCCTGTCGATCACCCCGGTGCCGCCGGCCTGGGTGCTCGCCGCACAACTGGTCCTCAACGTGGGCTTCGCCGTGGTGGAACTGATCCTGCTGCTGGTCGTGGCCATGACCGGCTTCGGCGTCACCGCCCCGAAGAGCGCTGGCGGACTGGTACTGGCACTGGCTTTGTCGATAGCCGGGGTGTTCGCCATCGGGCTGTGGGTATCCGCCATCGCCCGGCCGCGAACCGCCGGGATACTCGCCGCACTGTGCTTCTTCCCGCTGATGTTCTTCGCCGGGTTGTTCCTCCCCCGCGCGGAGATGCCGAGAGCGCTGCTCGACATCAGCAATCTCACCCCGCTCGGCGCGGCGGTCCAGGCGATCCAGAGCGCCATGCTGAACGGGTTCCCCCCGATGGCGCCGCTGCTCGTCCTGCCCGCGTACGCGGTCATCTTCGGCACCATGGCGGTGCGCATTTTCCGATGGGAGTGACAATGACGGATACGCCGACAGCGATCGTGACCGGCGGGGGCTCCGGGATCGGCGAGGCCCTCAGCATGAAACTGGCGCATCGCGGCGCGCGGGTGGTAGTCGCGGACATCGACGAGGATGCCGCCCAGCGGGTGGCCGCGACCATCACCGGCAGCGGCGGGCGCGCCACGGCAAGCCGCGTCGACGTGACCCGGGAGCAGGACATCACGCGCCTGGTCAACGAGACGGCGGCCGAGTACGGCCACCTCGACTACCAGTTCAACAACGCCGGCATCGCGATCGCCGGCGACGCCCGCGACCTGACGCTGGACCAGTGGCGCCGGGTCCTGGCCGTGGACCTGTACGGCGTCTTGTACGGAACGCTGGCCGCCTATCCGATCATGGCCAGTCGAGGATCCGGCCACATCGTGAACATCTCGTCGGGTGCCGGCCTGGTGCCGGGCCCGCTCATCGCCCCGTACTGCACCGCCAAGCACGGCGTCGTCGGGCTGTCCCTCTCGCTGCGCCTGGAAGGCGCCGATCTGGGGGTGAAGGTCAGCGTGGTCTGCCCAGGGTGGGTGCGGACCAAGATCTTCGAAACCGCGGAAATGGTCAACCTGCCCCAGGAACGGGCGTACCAGACGACGGGCAGAATCAAGATGCTCGAGGCGGAGCGGGCGGCTCGGGCGATCATGGACGGAGTGGCGCGGAACCGGGCGCTGATCGCCTTTCCCGGCTATGTCCGCTTGGCTTGGCGGGTAACCTGCCTCTTCCCCCGCCTCCTCGACCGCACGGGTCGGCGGCGGGTCCAGGAAACGCGGAAATACCGGACACCGCACGGCGATGGCTGGATCCCAGGGGTGCCATCGCCGTGAGGCGGTGCCGTTCGTGGTAAATAAGGTTTTAGCTGTTGCTGCAGATACTCCCGTTCAGGAAGAACGCGGCCGGGGCGGTGGTCAGCCCGGTGTCACTCCCGGTGAAGCCGAACGACACCGTGCCGCCGCTCGCGCCAATCGTGGCGTTGTAGCTGGCGTTGGTAACAGTGACGTTGCTTCCCGACTGGGTTTCCGAGCCGTTCCATAGCTGGGTGACGGCCTCGCCCGAGCTCGGCCATGTCCAGGTGAGTGTCCAGCCGTTGATCGCGGAGGAGCCCTTGTTCGTGATCGTCACGCCGGCCTGGAAGCCGCCTTGCCAGCTACCGGCCAGCGAGTAGTTGACCGCGCAGCCCGCGTTGGACGGCGGCGGCACCGTGAACGTGACCGGCGGCGACGGCAGTCCGCTGTTGCCCTGGCTGTCCACCGCCACCACGTCATAGGAATACGTCGTGCCGATGGTCAGGCCGGTGAGCGTCACGCTCGTGCCGGTCGTCGACGTGACCAGCGTGCCGCTGCTGTTGAAGAGGTTGTACTTCGCGATCGGGTTGGTCCCGGCCGTCGCGGCGGGCCAGCTGATCGTCGCGGTTCCGGACGTATTGCTCGACGTGCTGGACGACACGCCGGAGGCGGTCGGCTGGCCGGGGGCGCCGGGAGCGGTGACGCCGGTGCCGCCGCTGCCCGGAATGTGGACGACGGTCAGCGAGTAGGCGCCCACCGTTACCGAGCTCGCCGAGCCGGACGCGCTGGTGATCGACGTCCCGTTGTTCGGCAGCGTGTACACCGTGGGCGTCCCGGACGCGGTGAACCCGTTGGTAGCGAGGCTGACGGTGTAGGAGTTGGACGGGTCCTCGTTGTCGATCAGCACGTTGAGGTTGCCGCCACTGTCTCGGACCGCGTGCACCTTGATCAGCGACTGGGACGACGACGAGGTGACCATGGTGCCGCCGGGCGGGGCCAGCTTGGACAGCATCTCGACGCCGTAGTAGGGCGAGAACGGGGTGTCGACGGCGGGCTCGGTGACCCCGCTGCCATTGGTCCCGTTGGAGAACATGCCCTGGTCACCGTAGTCCTGCACGCCGTTCACGGTGCTCGGCGTGCCGACACCGTTGTGCTCGTCCCACCAGTCGACGTTCGTGACGCCGTTCTCCAGCCAGCTCATGTACATGTCGGCGGCGAACAGCGCGGCCGGCTGGGTGTCGAGGTCGATGGTCGTGTTCGTCTCGGTGACGATGATCGGGACGCTGGACGGGTTGCTGATGCCGGCGAACTGGCTGATCTGGCTGTGCAGTGTGGAGACGATGCCGGGGATGTCGCTCGGGTCGGTGAGCATGCCGGCCGCGGTGGAACCGCCCGGATAGTAATGCACGATCACGCACTGGGTGTTGCTCTTGAGCGTGGACAGCACGGTCTGGTTCCACGACTGCGGGTATTCGGAGTTCGTCACGTTGTCCGGCCAGAAACCCGGCGTGGTGAGCACGGCGCATACTTTGGCGTTGGCGGCCGCCGAGTGGATCGCGGACTGGGTCGCCAGGAAGTTCGTCGCGTATTCAGCCGGGCCGCAGTTGAAGGTCTGCGAGGGCTCGCTGCCGATCGTGACCGCAGGGCCGTTCAGGCTTGTCTTGCAGTGCGAGTCGGCCTCCCAGTTGGCGCCGTAGGTGCCGTTGCCGTAGACCTCGTTGCCCACCTCATAGAACTGGACGTTGTCGCTGGCCGCGGTCTGCGCCCAGGCCTGCGCCAGGGCCGGCGTGCCGGTGCCGTAGTTCACCGTGATGATGGGCGCCGCGCCCGCCGCGTTCACGGTGCTCATGAAGTTGCTGAACCCGGTGTTCGGCGCGACGAAACCGCCCTCCGCCGCGGTCTGCGTCTGGAAGTTGTAAATGTCTGAGTATGAGCCGCCCGGATAGCGGACCGCATCGACGCCCGCGGCCTTCAGCAGCGGCGCGATCGCGGCGTCGTTCATGTCGCCGTCGTAGACGGCGGTGTTCAGGCCCATCGCGTGGGCGGGGATCGTCCCGAGGCCGGCCGTGGCGTTGACCGTCACCGACGCGGTCGCGGCTGCCGCGGGGCCCGCGGTCACCACGGCGGCGGGCACCATGACGGCCGCGCCCATCAGCAATGCTGTTATGAGGCGTCTTTTCGCCCGGGTTTTGCGCTGGCGTTCGATATCGCCCATCCCGACCTCCCTGTCGAAGCGCTTCGATTCGATACTTTCGCTGGCGGAAGGTGGCGCGTCCAGACCGGTTGGCTGACGGCGGACGGCGATGAGCGGCGGCGAGACTTAAAGTCCAGCTCAGCGGACTCGGACCCGGCCGGGTCGACTCGCCGATGAAATGAAAAGTAGCGCTTGCGGCCCTGGAGCTACGCGGTTGCGCGGTTGCGCGACTGCGGTTACCGACTCCGCGGCCAGGGCTCCGCGGAATCGTTAACACGTAATCGCTAGCACATAAGAGCTAAGGCGGAATCGCGGAGGACCAGCTTGGTGTCGAGGACCGCGTGCGTCGGATCCCGGCCTGGGTCGGCGATCTTGGCCAGCAGTTCCTGGATCATCCGATCGGCCATCGCGTCAACCGGCTGGCGGACCGTGGACAGCCGCGGGTCGGTGTGCTGGGCCAGCATCGAGTCGTCGAAGCCGATCACCGCCACATCGTCCGGGACACGGCGGCCGAGGCGGCGCAGCGCTCGCAGCGCACCGACTGCCATCAGGTCCGATGCTACGAACACCGCGTCCAGGCCCGGCCGGTGGTCGATGAGCCGGGCCAAGGCGTGCTCACCCGCCGAGCGGCTGAAGTCGCCGTACGCGATCATGCCGGGATCGCTGATATCGGCGGCTGTCATGGCCTTGCGGTAGCCGAGCAGCCGGTCAATACCAGGAGACATGTCGGGCGGCCCGGCGATGGTGGCGATATGTTTTCGGCCACTGGCGAGCAGATAGCTGACCGCCTTGCGGGCCCCGCCGACGTTGTCGGCGTCAACATAGGACAAGTTGTCCCCGCCGCTGACCGGTCGGCCGCACAGCACCAGCGGGATGCCCAGGCTGACATAGTCGAAGTCAGGCCTGGTATGCATCGAGACGAATACCGCCCCGTCCACATGCCCGCTCCGCAGGTACCTGGACACGGTGTGGTAGTCCTGGGACGAATGCAGAGTGAGCAGGACGAGCTGCAGGTCCGCGGACGCCAGCGCCTTGCCGACAGCCCAGAGGACCCGCGCGAAGAACGGGTCGGCGAACACCTTCACGTTCTCCTCGCAGACCACGAGGGCTATGGAGCCAGCCCTTCGTGGCTGAGCGGAACGTGCGGCCCGGTTCCGGACGTAGCCAAGGCGGGTCATCGCCTCCTGGACCTTGTCCCGGGTCTGCGGGGCCACTCGTGCGGAACCGGTAAGGACACGCGACGCGGTGGCGGATGAGACGCCCGCCAGGTGCGCGACATCGGCGAGCGTCGGGGGTGCTCCTAGCTCGGAATCCTCGGAAAACTCCACGACCTCGGGGAAATCCGCCATCGATGACAGTTCGGGATCCTCTGGGGGCTTGGGGGTTTCTGGGAGCTCCGAAGCCGCTAGGAAACCGGAGTCCTCTGGGAACCCTGGAACCTGTGGGGGCACCAGAGCTTCTGGGAGCCTCGGGATTTCTGAAGCTCCTGAGGCTTCTGAAGCGCCCGAGGCTTCTGAAGCTCTTGGGACTTGTGGGACCTTTGAGGCTTCTGGGGCTTCTGGGGCTTCTGGGAATGCGACGGGTGGAGACGCGGCGGGCGGCATGGATGTCAAGCCTTTCGCCACTAGCGTCGCGGGGGTCGGCAGTTTGGTTCCTGCCGTCAGTGTTGCTGGTGGTGCCAGCGTGGTGGATGGCGCCAGTTTTACTGGTGCCGGAGTGTCCTCAGGTGTCGTGGCTTCCTGAGACCCTTGGGCTGCCTTGTGGGGCGTCACGACAGAGTGTGCGACCGTCACCGCCTTCTCCCTTGGCCAGTACGTGGGCGTTCCAGGGACTCCCGCTCCCAAGAACTGCCGTCCACCCAGCCGGCTGTTCAACACTTACCTAGGCTGCCCGTATCGAATTTGTTGAATTATTGTGTAACTAGCCTGAAACGTTCCGCAACGGGTTGAAACAATTTCGTTCTGTCCTGTCTGCAATCGGTCGGCGAGCCGTGATCCCGATCTCACCTCTAGTGTCATCACGTACCTCTGGTAGCAGCATTCAATGCTTTGTGCGGTGTCCCGTGCCCGCGTCATCTGCATGTGCGCCGTGTAAATTTCACGTCGGCGGCTCCGGTGCCGCCCTTCGGTGGTATCCCGGGTCCGGGGGTGCTCCGACTTCGGGCCGTCACTCCGTTCCGGGCCGTCACTCAGACCGCGGGCCGCCACTCTGGTTCCGGGTCGCGGGACATGCAATCGAATGTGATGTCACCGGACGGCGGCGCGGACAGGTCACCGTAGTCGGCGCCGACGGGGGCCAGACCGCCGTCCGGGCCGACGGCGTGGCCCCGGCCGGGAGGGGGCCTCTGGCCCGGCCGGCCTGAGCCGGCCCTTGCCGACCCGAGCCCGGCCTGAGCCGGCCCCCTGGCCGGCCTGAGCCGCTTCCCTCTGTCGGCCCGAGCCGACCCCGCCGACCGGGTTGGCCTCTGCCGGCCGGGCCGGCATGAAGGTTCTGGCAGATCCCTGAGCCACCTGGACGGTAACTTTCATGTCCGCAGCCTCGAACCCGCTGCTGAACGCGGCCCGCGTCGCGCCTGCTCTGGGGATGCCGCCGACCCTGTCGTAACGTCGGTTGTCATGAGAAATCGCGCGGCCCGCGCCCTTCCGGCCTTCGCCTTGGTGGTGGCGGTCGGCATCGCCGTGGACGGCTGCGCCACCGCTAGCTCAGCCGCTTCTTCGGCCTCTTCGGCCTCTTCGGCTTCTTCGGCTTCTTCGGCTTCTTCGGCTTCTTCGCCGGCCGCTACCGCCGCGGCCCGGGCGAGCGCGCCTGTCTACGGTCCGCCCGGTCCCGATCCGGCCTGCGCCGCCGCGTTGAAGGCCGAGCAGACCCTGCGGACGCGCCAGGGCAAGGACCAGGCCAACGAGTCCGCTCTCGACCAGGACTTCACGAACTTCGCCAATGCGCTCAGCGCCGCCGCTCAGCGAGATACGCGTCCGGCGACGGCCAAGGCGATGACTGCTCTGGCCAACGACTACACCGCATTGGTCGAGTCGCAGAGCGGCGCGGCAGAGCTTCCTGACATGAGCACGGTCGAGAAGGACGGCACCGCCTTCGACAAAGCCTGTTCTTAACAGATATCCCCGCCAGCCTCCAGCCACCCTGCTCACATGTCACCCGCGTCCTGACCAATGCTGGTACTTGACGGCTCATTGAAGCCGCCTCGGGCCGTACGGGCCGTACGGGCCGTCGCTCCCCTTGTCGCTCATATCCGGATTTGCCGGACATGGATCGAAGCTTTGTGCGGTTGATTTACGCCTTGCGGTTAATCCGTAGGACTATGTGCGCGCGCCAAAATAACGTGCGTTTGCGGCATGTTGGGCATGTCGTCTTTGCTAGAGTGCGCTGAACAGCCTGGGTGAACTATGCATACCGATACATAGCGGACACATGAGCATCCTTCAGTGGGAAGAAAAGA
>JAFARZ010000269.1 GCA_019245115.1 Streptosporangiaceae bacterium
GCAGCGGGCGCCGCGGCAGCGGGCGCCGCGGCAGCGGGCGCGGCGCTCGCGACGGCGCTTTCGCTCATGGCCGACCCTTTCGATTGATAGCAATGACGTTAACGGCGTTCCTTTTCACCGGCAAGAGAGGAATCGCCACCCGGAAACCCCGCCCGGGTATTGTCATTAACCGCTCCATAAACCCATACAGGGTATTAGATAAACCGGGCGGGGGTATTTATCGGCGGCCTCAGGCCGTGAACGAAGGATCGCCTGCGCGGTCGGTCTGCACCCGGTCCTTCGGCTCCTCCCAGGACTCTTGCCTACCCAGTGCGGTCAGGTCCAGCAGCGTGTAGGCGTTCCCGATGTACTCGGCACCGCGCGCGAACGTCGAGTACGTGTGAAACACGTCGTCTCCCTCGCGCAGGAAGCAGCTGAGCCCGGGCAGCTCGTTGATGGCGTCGGCCTCGAGCAGCCATGGCTGCTCCCGGTAGTTGTATCGGAGCGGTGGATTGGATTTGTCGAACGAGACCTCGAAGTCGAAGTTGAAGTCGCTGCCGTGCGACGAGTACCAGGGAACATCCCAGTTCCGCTCCGTGGCCGCCTCGGCGATCTTCGCGTACGGAGCGCGCGAGACGAGCACGAAGTTCGTATCCCTCGACCGCAGGTTCTTGAACAGGCTGGGCGTCATCTCGCTGATCGCGACGGAGCAGCTCGGGCATGGCTGCTCCCAGTCCGGGCCGAACATGACGTGCTGGACGATCAGCTGGCGGCTGTCGCCGAACAGGCCGGCCAGATCCGTTTTACCCGTGGGGCCTTCGAAGACGTAGTTTTCAGTGATCCGCACCATGGGCAGCCGGCGCCGGTCCGCGTTCAGCGCGTCTCGCTTGCGGGTCAGTTCCTTCTCCTCGGCGAGCAGCCGCTCACGCGCCTCGAGCCACTGCGCGCGTGACACGACATCGGGAAGACTCACTACAACCTCCTGAGCGATCGGATGTGTCCATGTCCACGACGAACCGCCGGTCCGGATATGGACAGCTTCAGGAGTATTGACTCGCCGAGACCGCGAAATGCATCGGCTACGAGCGAAGAACTTTCGCGGTGCTCCCGGCCGGCGAACCCAGCGCCCAGCCGACCCGGCTCAGGATCGGACGAGTCGGCCGATCGCTTCTGCGGCTTCCTTCACCTTCTCGCTGGCCTCGGGGCCGCCGTCCGCGATGGCCTCGGTGACGCAATGACCGAGATGATCTTCGAGCAGGCCCAGCGCGACCGCCTGGAGTGCGCGGGTCACCGCGGACACCTGGGTGAGAATGTCGATGCAGTAGGTGTCGGACTCCACCATCCGCTGCAGGCCGCGTACCTGACCCTCGATCCGGCGCAACCGCTTGAGATAGGCGTCTTTGTCCTGCGTATACCCGCGCATAGCGATAACTGTAAGTCCTCCCCCTTCGTCTCGGCCAACGCGTGGCCTGCTGACCCGCCGACTCATGGTCCATGGTGGCTTCCCGGACTGCCGCGACCGTTTGCTCGTAGAAGGCCTGCGGTTTCGCTGACCCGGATCGCCAGGGCTGTCCCGTGACCTCACCGAGCAAGCCGGCGATCTCGGTGACGTCCACCCAGTTCACCTGCGCGTCGCCGGTGAAGTAGGTCAGAACGCCGGGCGCCGCCTCGCTGAGCAGCAGGTTCTGCATGAACTGGGTCGGCCGCACATGCGTATATCGGCCGCACATGCGTATAGCCGAGGCCCGAGCGCTCAAGGTATGCCTCGACGAGCAGATGCCAGCTGAGGTGGGAGATGGTGGTGTTCTCGGCCGCCGAGGCACCGAGGTGAGCTACGTGAGAGACTCCTGCCACCCTCGCCGCGTCGATGGCCGCCTTGCACTGGACAAGCATCCATATGTCGTAACCGCTGACCAGGAATACCCGGTCGATGCCCGCGAAGGCCGGCTGGATCGCATCCAGCCCGTCCGTCTCCGCGTCGTCCAGATCGACACGGCGTGCCTCGATCCCGCCCCGCCCGGCGGGCAGCTCCACCGGACCCAGGCGGATTCAACAAGGAAGCCAGCCGCATCCGGGCAGCCGTCGAACGCGCCGTCGCGGCAGTCAAGAACTTGCGGATGCTGTCCGAGGGCATGCAATAGCGTCCAGGAAAGACCCATATACGCAGAAGTGTGACGAACCGTCGCCATTTCTTATGGAAGAAAAAGGCCTCGTGGAAATAGGGGCGCTGGTTTCCGGCGCCCCTATTTCCACGAGGCTCTAAATTTCCACGGGTGCCAATACCTATGCGACCAATGTGATCGGTGGGCCAATAGTGGACCGTGGCGGTGACCTACGTGCGATGACCGCGCGTCAGCTGGGCCCCGCCAGGGCCGCCCCGCCAGGGCCGACCGACCGGGGCCGGCCTGCCAGGCACTGACCCCCGCGGCCCAGCAGGGCGCCGTGCGGCGGAGCGGCGGAGGGCACCTGGGCCAGCGCGGTAGCGGAAAGCTAACCGAGCATGCTGCGGTAGACGGCGATCAGGGCCGCGCGCTGTTCTTCGGTGAGACGCTCGTCGGTGCGGATGGCTTCTTCCGTCGAGGGCGGTGCTGGCGGCGCGGCTCTGCCCGCCGCTCCGCCGGGGGTGGCCGCTCCGCCGGGGGTGGCCGCTTCATCGGAGGTGCTCGGAGGGTTCGCTCGGGTGTCCGCGGCCGTCTCGGACGTGCGGGACGCTTCGCCGGTTACGGCGTCGATCAGGCCTGCCTGGGTGAGCAAGGTTTCAGCGGAGACGTTCAAGGCATCGGAGAGCGCCTTGAGTACCCGGACCGAAGGCTGGTGCAGGCCGCGTTCGATCTGACTCAGGTATGGATTCGACAGGCTGGTCAGCTCAGCGAGCTGGCGCAGCGACAGGTTGGCCATCTTGCGCTGCGCGCGGATGAAGGCGCCGAGCGCTTCGCGCTGGGCCTGCCATGGGTCAGTCACGGCCGCCACCTCCCAGAAGCCTGTCTGCTAACTATGGTAAGCATGCCCGCGTGCGGCAGTCCCCACCTTGTGGGCACTGCCGCATGCGGACCTGGTGCGCAACGATGTCACTCGGCGGGCGACGACTCCGGCGAGGCCGCGCCCTTGCCATTGCCGGCAAGCAGCCCGGACGCCGCCTTCACCCCTTCCTCGGCGAACTTCCGCTGACTCGCAAGCAGAGCCTCAGCGAATTTCTGCTGGCGGGCGAGCAGCGCCTCGGCGAAGTCATAGGCGCTGGCCACGACCTCTTCCGGCTTCGGCAGGTACGCAGCGAACGGAATGCTGGGCGCTGGCAGCTTCGGGGCGACGGACTGAACGGTGTCGACCCAGGTCCTGACCGCCTCGAGGACGGTCTCCTGGCTCTTTCGGACGGTGGACAGGATCTCGTCTTGCACGTCCTTGATGGGGCTGGTGGCCATTGCCTTACCTCTCTTTAGCTCCTACGCAAACTATATCTAGCGTGATTGAGATGTCAAGCAGAATGATTGATATGCCAAGCGCGGCATGATGAAGGCTGGCCCGGAAGGACCGCCGGCAGGAGCGCCGCCGGCAAGAGCGCCACCGGCAAGAGCGCCACCGACCGGAACGCCGGTAGGGCCGACGGGACAAATGACTCCCGGAACGAGCTAGCCCTCCCGGAAGGACGAACCGCACGCGCTAATCGCATCCACCAACCCCGTGGATGTCACATCCATGGCGTCCCGACCCCTTGAATGTGACGTTCAAGGGGTTCAGGAGGGATCACGAAGAGCGAGCGAGTTGACTTTGGGATCGGCGGACGTACGATGACGCGACTTAACCGGTAAAGCGGATTGGGTCCGCCCGGAACCCCGCAGGAGCATGCATGTCCAGTCGGCATCAGCGTTTGCGCAGTCTGATCATGGCACTTCTGCTGGGGGTGGCGACCGTGGTCACCGGCGTGGTGATAACCGCACCCCCCGCGCCGGCCGACACCGGAGCGGCCTGCGGTGCAACTTTCACGATCGCGTGGCAGACCCCGTCCAATAGCCCGCCGGACTTCGGCGCGACGGTGACCGTCACCAACAACGCGTCCTTTACGATCCAGACCTGGACGGTGAGCTGGACGTTCAGCGGGGGCCAGACGATCATCCCCGGCTCCCCGTTCAGCGCGAACGTGACGCAGACCGGCTCGACCGTCACCGCGACGCCCGGCGGCACCTTCAACGCGGTGCTGACTCCCGGCCAGTCCGCGACATTCGGCTTCAACGGCGACTACAACGGCACGTCGAACCCCGTGCCGACGGTGAACTGCACCGGGCCGAGCGAGGGCTCCGGCAGCGCCACGCTGACCGGCTCACTGGACCCGCTCGGGGTCAACACAGCGTCGTGGGACACCAACTTCCCCGACGCGGGCATCGCCAGCAGCCTGTCATCCGCCAGCACCGGCCTCATCCGGTATCCCGGCGGCTCCTATGCCGACGGTTACCTGTGGCAGCCGAACACGTTCAACGGCACCGTCGACCCGGTGGACTTCGCCCAGTACTCCAAGCAGGTTGACGCGATCACGAACGGCCAGAAGTTCGTCACCGTCAACTACGGCTCCGACACCCCGCAAGACGCGGCCGCCTGGGTCACCCAGTCGCAGACCTCGGGCGAAGGCGTGTCGCTGTGGGAGATCGGCAACGAGGAATACGGCTCGTGGGAGACCGACACCCACGCCAACCCGCACACCGCCACGTCCTACGCCACCAACGCGCTCGGTTACATGCAGGCGATGAAGGCAGTGAGCCCGAACGCACAGATCTGCTACGACTACGGAATGGACGGGAACCTCGCGCCCGGGTCGGGGGTCACGAACTTCCAGCAGTGGAACAGTACGATCCTGTCCGCGGACGCGCCCGACATCAATTGCGCCGACGTCCACTGGTACCCGATCAACGGGCTGCCCACCGAAAGCGTCCAGTCGATCATGTCGCTGGTCGACAACATCCCGGCCGCGGCGGCGGAGGTGCACAGCGCACTGTCCACGTACGATCCAAGCGCGTACTTCGTAGTCGGCGAGACCAACATGTCGCAGACCGCGAACGCCTGGAACGAGGAGCCGGTCGGTGCGCTGTTCGCCGCGGCCAACGCGATGGAATGGCTGTCGTTCGGCGCGCAGTCCGTTGACTGGTGGGACGTGCACAACTACGGCAGTCCGACCGCCGACTTCGGCATGTTCTCCTCCGGCAGCAGCGGCGAGCCGACCGCGGACACGCCGTACCCGCCGTATTACGGCTACGCCCTCGCCGCCAAGCTGGCGGTCAAGGGGGCCAAGGTCGGCACCTTGCTGGTGCCCACGCCCAACGTCTACGCCTACTACTCACAGCAGGCCGGGGGCGGCTACTCGGTGATGCTGGTCAACGCGGACCCGGCCAACGGGTACACGATCAGCACCTCAAGCCTCGGCATCACGAGCTCAACCGAGACCGAGGACACCTACTCCGCGGCCAACCCGGCCATCGCCACAAGTAGCCTGTCCAGCGGCTCGGTCTCCGTGCCAGCGCAGTCGATCGTCGTGCTGTCCGGTAGCGGATCGGCGCCCGCTCCCACCCCCACCCCCACTCCGACTCCAACCCCCACGCCGACTCCTACTCCGACCCCCACTCCTACGGCCACCGGCGGCTGCCAGGTGACCTGGTCGGTGGCCAATTCCTGGTCCGGCGGGTTCCAGCTCGGCTTCACCGTGACGAACTCCGGCACCGCGGCGACGACCGGCTGGAGCGTCGGCTACTCATGGCCGGGGTCGCAGACGATCTCGCAGATATGGAGCGCCAGCGAGACCCAGTCAGGCGCCGCGGTCAGCATCAGCGACCTCAGTTATGACGGCGCGATACCCGCGGCCGGCTCAACCACATTCGGCCTGATCGGTACCGGCACCGCGCCCACTTCGCTATCGAACCTGACGTGTACGGCGCACTAATGCTGGACGCCGGCCGCGGCGAGCCGCCGAGACGGTAGGCAGGCAATTTTGGTGCCATGACCGGCCCATCCGGACTGGCCAGTGCTATCCCGCTGGCCATCCCGCAAGTCACGCGCCTGCCTGCTGCCGTCTCTGCGCGCCCCACGCCTGCCAATAACCGGACATATCAATTTATTTCCTTATTAAACTAGGCAGAGAAAATTTTTAGAAAACATAAGCGATTCCGTTGTGTTCGACTAGTCGACTAGCTATGCTATTCGTAATCGCAAATCTTATCGAAGGACCATTATCCGAACGGACGGTGGTGCATGATCCATGGCCCGAGCCCCGGTGACGGGCAAGACGACGACGAGGAGCTACCCCGTTCCTCACCGTCGTCCGCTGGGGAAAGCGGCCCGAGACAGCCCGGGCCGGGAACCGCCGGGCGGGGAGGGCGGGGGCAGCCATCCAGAGGCAACAAGCCACGAACACCAGAACACGAGCGCGCCCGGCAGGCGCCGCCGCAGCGGCCGGCCGAGGCGGCCGGGTTCGCTGACGGCGGCCCGTCTGATGTGCTGGCGCCAGGCCCGGATCTGGCCGGGAAGCTGCACGCGATCACCGGGACCGACGGCACCGCGCTCGGGACGCTGACCGACGACGAAGTGCTCGGGGTAATCGCCGCCAGCCGGCGGCTCGCCTCCTGGGCCGCATGGACGGAAACGGCGGCCTTGACCGAGTTCGGCCAGCGGCGGGCCGCTCCCGGGGAGCCATCCGGGGTCGATCGTGGCGCGGCCGATGAGGTGGGGTGGAAGACCCGGATGAGCTGGCTGGCCGCCGGCGGCCGGATGGCCCGCGCCTGCTCGGCCAGCCAACGGCTGCCGTGCACCCTGGCCGCGTTGCGGGACGGACTGATCGACCCCGGCTACCTGACCATGATCACCGACCTGACCAGCATCCTGAACCCCGAAGACGCCGCCGAAGCCGACCGGCTCCTCGACACGGCCGCCCCGCACAAGACCTACGGGGAACTGCGCGCCACCGCCGCCCGGCTGATCATGCGCCTGGACCCCGACGCGGTCCGCCGCCGCAAAGAAGAAGCCGCCAAACGCGACACGCAGGTACGGCTATTCCGCGAGGACACCGGCAACGCCGCCCTCTCAGCCCGGGAACTGCCCGCCACCGACGCGCTCGCCTCCTGGCAGCACATCCAGCAGCGCGCACTGGACCTGCGCGCTGCCGGGGTCGCGGGCAGCCTGCGCGAGCTGCGCGTACTCGCCATGATGGACCTGTCTGCAAGAGCGCGACACCCGCGACAGCCTGCCCACGCCGCACGCAACCGGTGATAACGAGCCCGGTAACGGGCCGGATGAAGCCGGACCCGGCGCCGAGGACCCTCGCGATGACAGCGGAGCTGAAGACGGCCGGCCCGAGAACGACCCACCCAAGGACGGCCGGCTCCGGAACGACCGGCCCGACAACGACCAGGCCGACGACGACTGGCCGGAGGACGGCGGCGCGGAGCCGGGTGGCGGCGGTCCTGGTGGCCTGGGGCCGGACGAGCCGCCTGGCGGACCCGCTCCGAGGAACGGAACCGGCCGTGGCCGCCCGGGTGGCCACGGCGGCAACGGTGGTCGGGGCGGCGATAGGCGCGGCGGCGGGACGAGCCTGGCGGCGCAGCCGGTGATCGTGATCCCATGGGAAGCGCTCGGCGGCGGCCCGTCAGGGCCGGCCGACATCCCCGGGTTCGGACTGGCTGATCCCGAGGCGGCGCGGGATCTGCTCGCCGCGGCCTGCCGGAGCCCGCAGACCAGGATCTGTGTCACGGTCCTGGGACCGGACGGCACCGCCCGGCTGCACGGCTGCGTCCCCGGCCAGCCTGATCTAAGCAAACTGACCGCAGAACAGGCATGTGGCGCGCCGGATAACAATGGCCCCGGACCCCCAGGACCAGACCCCGGACCGGGCGGGACCGGGCCGCCCTCGGGCATCACCCCCACCACAGCCGTGGACCTGATCCGCCGGCTGAAGGTGCGGCTCACCCCGATCACCCGGGACAACTGCGAGCATGACACGGCCGAACCGGGCTACACGCCCAGCCGGCGGCTCGCCCACCTGGTCAGGGCGCGCAACGTTACGTGCACCGCGCCCGGGTGCGGCGCGGCCGCAGTCTCGTGCGACCTCGACCATACGCTGGCGTGGGACAAGGGCGGCATCACATGCGAATGTGGTCTCGCGCCTTTGTGCCGTCACCATCATAGAACCAAACAAGCTAACGGATGGCGTCTCGAACAGCCTGCCCCGGGACTTCTGACCTGGCGGACCCCGGCTGGATTGGAGTACACCACTAAGCCGACCGACTACCGCGCCGCCTAGTGCCGTAGCAGCTTAGGTTTGCCCTGTCGGCAGTCCAGTGGCGCTGGTGGTTGGGCGGTTCACACTGCCGGGTATGGCTGGTCGTGTGCGGGTTCGTGAGATTGATGATGATGAGGGCAATCGGCTGATGCGGATCGTGCGCCGCGGTACCGGTTCGGTGGTGACGTGGCGGCGGGCGCAGATGGTGTTGTGGTCGGCGCAGGGGATGAGTGTGCCGCGGATCGCTGAGCTCGCTTTTACCAGCGCTGACAGGGTCCGGGACGTGCTGCACAACTTCAACGCCGACGGCTTCGAGTCGCTGTATCCGAGGTATGCGGGCGGGCATCCGCCGGTGTTCACGTTGCGGCAGCGCCGGGAGATCAAGAAGGTCGCCAAGTCCGCCCCGGCCGATCACGGGCTGCCGTTTTCCCGGTGGAGCCTGGCCAAGCTGGCCGAGTTCCTGGTCGCCGAGGGGGTGGTCGAGGACATCTCCCACGAAGGGCTCCGCACGCTGCTGCGTGCGGAAGGCGTCTCGTTTCAAGCGGTGAAGACCTGGAAGGCCTCCGCCGATCCGGACTACGCGGCCAAGAAGGCCCGGGTGGATCACCTGTATGCCATCGCCGACGGGGAGGCGGCCGCCGGGCCCGGCGACCCGGAGGTGATCTACTGCCTGGACGAGTTCGGGCCGCTGAACCTGCAGCCCCGGCCAGGCCGGCAGTGGGCCCGCCGCGGCGGCACCGCCCGGGAGCCGGGCGAGGCGCCGCGGCGGAGACGGCGGGCCACCTACCACCGCACCGGCGGGGTGCGGCACCTGTTCGCCGCCCTGGAGCTGGGCCGCGACACGATGTACGGGCACATCAAGAAACGCAAGACCCGCAGCCAGTTCCTGGAATTCTGCCGCTACCTGCGCAGCCTGCACCCAGCGGACGTGCGGATCGCGATCATCTGCGACAACTACTCCCCGCACCTTTCCACCAGGAAAGACAAGCGCGTCGGCCGGTGGGCCGCCGCCAGCAACACCGAGATCGCCTACACGCCCACGAACTCCTCGTGGATGAACCGGCTGGAATGCCAGTTCACCGCGCTACGCGAGTTCACCCTCAACGGCACCGGCCACGCCACCCACCACGA
>JAFARZ010000135.1 GCA_019245115.1 Streptosporangiaceae bacterium
GCGGCTTCGCCCTTTTGACCCAGCGCTGGCAGACCCTCCAGCACGTCACCGCCAGCCCCGGCAAAATCGGCCTCATCGCCCGCGCCGCACTCGTCCTGCTGCTATTCGAGCACAAGATGCTCACATGAAGTCGCTGAGAAAACCTCATTGTGCGGGCTATCGGTCCATGATGCAGTTGACGGCAGGAGTAAAGCTGGGTGGTGGCCGCCGGACTCACCGAGACCGCCTCCGGGATGCAGACTGGCTTTGCCCTGGCCCGCTTCAACCGTGGCGGCACGCTGGGTCGTAAGCTTCGGCAGCGACGGCAGGGTCGTCACCGATTTCGCCAGCGGCGTCGGCCAGGCCAACGCGCTGGTGCTGCAGCCGGCGGGAAGCTGGTGGCCGCCGGGATGGCTTACGCTGCGTCCGGATTCGGCCTTCCCTCTGACATGCTGCCCCCGGCGACCGGGCCGGTCGCCCTGGCGGACCGGCCGGGTGGCCGGGGGGCTTCCGTCGCGCGTCCTGGGCAGGGTCGTGCCCGGTTGAGGCGAGCGGGGGTGTTGTTCGGGCGCCTTTCCCGATGGCTTATGATGAACGCGTTAGGCGGTCCGGCCGCCTCCCGGTCCGCGGGGAGTGCTCTCAGCACACCGGACGTGTATCAGCCGATGCCTGGTCGTTCTTTTCCTGCCCGATGACGCGGACCCGCGGGCGTGCGGAAAGGACAACCATGTCTGTGCTCCGACGTATCCTCTTGCTCCGCGCGGTGGCGGCCGGTGCTGCCGCGGCGGGCACCCTGACCGTGGCCGCCGTAACCGGTCCGGCAGTCAGCGCGAGCACCGCGGCACCGGGTGCCGGCAAGGCTGCCGTGACAATTCGCCGGGCGGCAGGGCCGGTCTATGACTGCCTGACCCTGGCTTCGCCCACTTGCTATGCCCCGCTGCAGTTCCGGACCGCCTATGGCATCCAGCCGCTGATCAGCCGGGGCATCACCGGCCGGGGCGAGACCGTCGTGCTGCCGGAGATCGCCGCGGCGCCTGGCGAGGATGACGTAACCGACGTGCGGCAAGATCTCGCCCGCTACGATAGCGTCTTCGGCTTGCCCGCCGTCAGCTTGAAGGTCATCACCACCCTGGCGCCCGGCGCCTCCCCGTTTCAGGCGCCCGCTGAGTATTCCGGAGACGCCGAGATCGTGCACGCGATCGCGCCGCAGGCCGCCATCCGGGTGATCCTTATCCCCGCGGGCGTCAAGACCAACCTCGCGCTGGGGGCCACGGACATCACCGCCGCGCTGCGCATGGCGCCGTCGCTGGGCGGGGTGGTCGCACTGACCCAGGCAGGGCGGAATGAGAACTGCTATACGTCCTCCGCGCAGGTGGCGGCCGAGCACTCGGCACTCGAGTTCGACCAGGCGCGGCATGTCACGGTAGTCGCGGCATCAGGTGATTTCGGTGCCATCGGGATACCGTGCACCAGTACGCCGACGCCGCCGCCGGCCAGGGGGGTGGCTTACCCTGCGGGGGACCCGCTCGTGCTCGACGCCGGGGGCACCAGCCTGGACGCCAGCCACGTGACCGGTGCCTACGCCAGCGAGACCGCATGGAACAGGCCGGTTCCCGGGCTCCCGCAGGCCGTCGCGTCAAGCGGCGGCTTCAGCCGGGTTTTCGCACGGCCGGCCTACCAGGACGGCATTCCCGGCATCGGGGCACACCGGGGCGTGCCCGACGTGTCATCCGACGCCGGCCAGGGCACCGGTATCGCCTTCGTCCAGGCCGCCGGCGGCGAGTTCGGCGTCTTTTCTGCCGTTGGTACCAGCGCGGCCTCGCCGACCTGGGCCGGGATCGTGGCCCTGGCCGACCAGTACGCCCGACGGCACCTGGGCTTCATCAACCCCGCCATCTACCAGATCGGCCGCAGCGCCTGGTACCACCGCGCGTTCCACGACGTCACCAGGGGAAACAACACCGTCAAGTCCGGGTCCGTCACCGTCAAGGGCTTTGACGCCACTCGCGGCTGGGACCCGGTCACCGGCTGGGGCAGCCCCGACGCCGAGGTGCTCATCCCGCTGCTCGTCCGCTACGTGGCCAGGTAAGCCGGCCGTGCCCGCCCAGCGCTCGCTGCCGGCCCACCCGAACCTGCGGTACTTCAAGCTGGAGGCCAGGCGGCGGCTGCGGGCCGGTGAGTTCGCCGCCCTGCACGAGGCCCAGCGGGCCGTGGCCGCCGAACACGGCCTGCCGAGCTGGCCGGCCTTCTGCCGCTTCATCGACGCCAGGCGCGGCACCGAAAGCCGTGTCCTGCCGCAGATCCGGTGGGTGATCTCCCGGTTCCGCGACGCCAGCGAGCCTGGGTGGGCAGCACCAGGCGAAGACGAGCTCCGACAGCATTTCAGCGACGAATTCCTGGTCGAGTTCCCGGCCCGCGAGCTTGTCGCGATCATCACCGGCAGCGCCGTGGATCTGCGCAAGGAATTGGTCGTCACCGGGCAGCTGCCGCTGAGGGCAGAGCTGCGGATCGACAGCACGGAGGTGCATGCGAGCGCCGAGGCGCAGCCGCCGCACCGGATCAGCGGCCTGATCGCCTTTCCCGTCGGCGAGCGGATCACGGACAGCCGGATCGCCCGGCCAGAAGCTGGCAGATACGGCGAGGTTCCCGCCGCGGTGGCCGGGATCCTCGAGGAGGCGGTCACCAGTCTGGGCCTGGCCGGCCTGGTGCTGGCCGGCCAGGCCCACGGTACCCCGGTGTGGACGGCCGCTGCCGGCTGGGCCGACCTGGACCGGCCCGAACCGATGACAGCCGACTCCAGGTTCCCCGTGCACGTGATATCGACCCTGATCACCGCCGTCGCGGTGCTGCGCCTGGTCGCCGACGGCCGGATCAGGCTCGACGACCCGGCGAACAGCCACCTCCGCGCGGTCACCCTCGCCGATGCCACCATCACGATCAGGGAACTGCTCACCCACACCGGCGGGGTAGCCAATCCCCGCCAACGATCAGCCGGAGAGGTCCCCGGCCTAGCAGAGCTATGCGGCCCGGTCCTGGCCTGCGGCCAGGGACGAGGACGATTCCGGTTCAGCGCCGGCGGGTATGCGGCACTCGGGCAGCTCATCGCGGACATCACCGGCCTGGAGTATGCCGGCGCCGCCACCCGGCTGATACTGGACCCGCTTGGCATGACGGCATCGTCGTTCCCGGCCACCGTGACCGGCATCGGAACGGCCACGGTCACCGGTTACGACGTGAACCCTGACGGCAGCCTGACACCAGGGCCCGTGAGCGTCTGCACCACTCCGGCCGCCGGCGGGCTGTGGACGACAGCGGCCGACCTGGCCCAGTTCGGCGCCGGCTGGTCATCGCTGCTGCCCGCCGGGCTAGCCCGGGAAGCGCTGCGGCCGCATGCCCGCATCCCGGACGCGCAGGGAACGATCGGCCTGGGCTGGCTCATGACCCCCGACGGCGCCTCCACCGAGATCGACGGCCTGGGCCCGGGCGTCTCCTCATCCCTGCTCGTCCGCCACGCCGGCCACCAGGCCCAGGTCGCCCTGACGAACCGGGCAGTCCCCATCGAACCAGTCAACAAGCGCATGCTCCACGCGATGCTCCGCACAGGGTTACGCGCGGCCGGGCTCCGGGCGCCCCTGACCATGCAAGGCACGCCAGCCGCGCGGTCATGCGAGCAAGATCAGCGGCGGCGCCGATGCCGGCTGCGGCTGGCTTGTTCACGGCTCGTCCGGAGGGGTAATAGCCCTCACCGTCAGCCATGCCAAGGAGGAAACCGGTACCGGCCAACTCACCGCGTAGCGAGTCAATCGCGTGTGCGAGTGTCCGATAACCATAACAAATTCAGACTCATCCCCGGGATTACCGGTGGATTCGGGCGGTGGAATCCGGGTCCGACTCACACTCGGATTCGCAGCAGGGCTCCTCAACTCAAGCCCTGCACTCCTCATTGCCCGTAGTCTGGGTCACCATGCTGACGTACGCCGATCCGGCTCAAGCGTTTCCTTGAGGACGCCCATAGCTGGAATGTCCTTCGTGCAGTTAGACCCGTGTATCAGCTGCGGCATGCTCGCCTGCAAGAGCGCCCGTACCAGTACCAACAGCTTCCAGAACAACCCGTTCTGCATGCCCGAGTTGAGGTGCGCGACGGCCACGCTGGCCGCCATAACGGCGGGACTGTGCGCGGTTATCAACGGGACATCCACCCAGCCCAATAGGCCTTGCCTGCTCACACACCGCCGGCCTGTCTGCATAGTTATGCATGGAGTTCTCTGCTGAGGATGTCCCCTTCTGCCGCTGACGGCGTGTGCCGTCATTCCCGGCGCGCGGCGTTGAGACGCAAGACAACCTCAACGATCGAGCCCTCCCCGATCGCCTCAGCTCGCTGCACCGCCACCTTGACGGGCACCAGGTAGCGCCCGTCCCTGGGGAACAGCGCAGTGGTGAACCCGGTATCGCCGATGGTGGCGTGGACCGGCACCTGGCCCCAGTAGATAAGGCCGCGGGCCGCCTCCTTGAGATCCTCGCTTTCCTCCGGCGTCATGGCCACGAAGAGATACGGCGCCGGCCCGCGCCACTCGATCACCTCGCCAGTGAAAGTCCACTCCATGTGCCCTATCATCGGGGGTCTGCCCAGGCGTCGCGGACGCGGCTCCACACCGGAAGCGTGTCAGTCTGACGGCAGGACGTGCACTCTCATGCCGCTTAGGTGCCGTGGTCAAAGCCCCAGCACGCGGCGGAGTCCGCGGTCGACATCGCTCATCAGCGATACCGGAACATGGCCGGCTGGCTCGTCGAGATCGGCCTTGTCGAGGGTGACCAAGGCGGTGACGTTGACCACGGAGTCCTTGGGCAGGCCAGACATGGCAGCTGGCAGGAACACGTTGCCGGGCATGGCGGCCAGGGCGGTGTTAGAAGTAATGACTGCTGCGATAGTGGTGTTCAGCCGGCTGGCATTGAACGGGTCGGCTTGGATGACCAGCACCGGGCGTCGCTTGGCTGGCCGGCTGCCGCGCGGCTCGCCGAGATCAGCCCAGCAGATACTGCCGCGCTCGGTCACCAGTCGTCCTGGTCGGCCAGGAAACGCCGGCCAGCGCCTGCCGCGGCGGCGTTGGAGTCGTCGTCAGCATTCTGCAGCGCCTGGTTGACCTGCTCCGTAAGCGACTGCGAGGCGAGCTGGTCCAGGTAGCTCCGGGCGGCGCGGGCGAAGAACTCCGACCGGCTGATGCCAAGTTCGGCCGCCTGCCTGGTAGCTTCCTCGTAGATGTCCTCCGGGAGCGAGATCGCTGTCTTCATATCTCGAGTATAACCGGGTATAACTAGGGCGTGCATCCCGGGCGGGCAGCTCGTGATCCCGCCATTCACCTCGGCGTTCACGCAACGTCCCTTGCTCGTGCAACGGCTTCCCGGGTTGTAATTCTGCGGGCGAAGCGAAACCAGACCGATTCTTGGATATTATCACGCAACCACTCTGAATTCGCCACCAACGACCGGTCTGCCCAGTTCTGGTCTTTATGCTTACAGGTGTTAGTAGGGTCTTGATCTGTTGTGGTCACATGGATTCCAGAGGCGCTTCCACTGGCTGGGGCCTAAACGAATGTTTGTAACGACCATGCACCCAAAGTGCGTGTGCGCAGCCAGGACCCTGTACCCTGCTCGGTGGCTAGCAGCGAATTTTTACCTAGGGCGTAGGCGGCCTTCCGTGCATCCTGGCGGGGATGCATTCAACCAAAAGAAGGGAAACCGGTCGTAATGGGTCTACTTGAGAATCCAGCGGTGGCTCCAGTCGCCCAAACATGCCAGGAGGAGATCGGCCGCGTCACACATCAGGTCGACGTCCGCATAACCCCCTTCGCCGAAGAGATCGTGACCTTGTTCATAACCTCCGCAGCTTTCGAACCTGCCATCCAGCCCGAAGGCATGTTCCAAAGAAGGAGCGGCGAAGATCTTTATCGTTCGCTCATGAACAGCGTACGGCCAATCATCCAAGACATAGTTGACACGTCATCTGTCCGGACTCGAGAAGACGAGACGCGCAATTTGGTCATGACGGCAGATGTCTATCACTGGCTATCTGAGCGCAGTGAACAAGTGCTCGGCTTTCTTCCTTGCCCATTCGCAAAATAGCTGGCTAACGAGATTGTGAGGGACGAGACGCTGTGCCAGAAGATGCGGATCTCACCGTTTGGAGCCTGCAGCACGACAACGCCAAGACCCTCATTACGCTTGGAACAGCCGTACTTGGCGTGAGCATAACTTTCGGCAAGGACTTCCTTGCCCCCAATGGCTCTGTATCGAAAACGCTCTGGTGGGCTTGGCTTGCAATTGCCATCTCGATTCTTTCGGCGTTTCTCGCCTCTGCGACCGTATTCAACTTGGTTAAGTTCAACGCTAACCCCGATGCGAGCCAAAAACCGGAGGACCAGAAGAGTCAACGAAAGAAGCCTGAAAGAAAGGCAATATTTTTGTTGAATGCGTCATTCTATCTCCTTTTCGGGGGCCTCGCCGTACTCGCCTTCACCGTCCATTCTAATTGGAGTTCAGCCCCGATCGTTCCGAAAACTCAATCTATCGCCACGGATGAAAAAGCCGTCGCCGTGGCGCTGGGAATACCTCAATCAGAATTGTATGTCACGCAGTTCGATACCCTCGACAGCACCCGGGCGTCATTGGTTGTAGTCGATCGGCGGGCTAGCAGCACTTTCGTTGCCATAATTGATACAAGCGATGGTCAGATCGTTGACTTGAACAATGTGCATCGCTGCGCTTGGAGGAAGTGTCCGCTTCTGCCTCGCTCAGGCGGATCGACGGGTTGTCACGCCTTCTTCAGGTCATTGGTCGCCTGCCTCTAGATGTAACCCGACGGCAATTGTGGAGGAGAGTACTCATCTGCCGCTGATCGGACTGGGCAGGGTTACCTGATCAATGTGTAGATGCTCGTTGCCAGCCACCTCACGATCACCGTCCAGTACAGCAGGATTTCGGCCTGAGTCTTCCCCCACGATTGCCTGAGGAACGATGGTGCGCGCACACTGCCGTGCGGGTATGTTCCCGGTCCGTCCTCTTCGGCGGGGGGTAGGGGAGCTTGAAGTGGTCCCGCTCCAAGATGCTGGCCCACCGGCGGAAATGCCCGCACGAGGCGATGTTCTTGCGCTCCCAGCGGTAGATGGCGAACGCGATCACTGCGGCGAACGCGCTCAAGAGCGATCGGGTGATGCTGGGCTGATCCCTGGCAGAGGTTGTGACCAGCAAGCTGATGCCGATTCCAGTCGCAAGTGGTACTGCGGCCAGCAATTTCAAGCTGGTGTCGTCCGTGGCGCGGATGTCAGCGCACACTTCGCGGTACAGGTCGGCAGCGCGGTCCGCTGATAGCGCGGCAGATTCTTTCCCCAGAGCGTTATCGCCATCGCCCGCCGGCGCAGTTGAACCAGCATGAAGGTTCCCGTCACCATCAGTGGCAGCAGTGCGTGGCGATTCCTTCGCCGTGATCATCGGTTGTGATCGCTGTCTCATCGCTCTATCATCCCGCCGACGGGTACCATCCGGACGCGTCCTGCGGATTGAGGCACACGCCCGGGTAGCCGCTCAAGCGCCTACATATAAAGTTTCCTGTCCGCCGCAATGGTGGACCCGCCTCGCGCGGCTTCCGGCTGAAAGCCGGGCCTGCAGCTCGTTATCTGTCGCACCACGAAGGTAACAGGGACGGACATGCTGGCTCCGGCGTGATCCACGTCGCGATCCGCGGGGATCCACAGGTGTATCAAGCCCTTCATTGCTCACACCCGCACCTGCAGCCACGGCCCTTTGGAGAGGAGCGGATCATTGTAAAAAGCGATGGTGTCCACCGCAATGACGGGTGCCGGTTTGAATTCATAATGCGTTGTCGCCTCGTGTGCGCTCTTGGGTTGTTTGCTGTGACCAGTGTCCCGCCGACTCGGTGACGGCGAGCAAATTTCGTCGCGGCCCTCAGCGAACTTTAGCGGCAGTATTCCGGAACGGGCCGCAGCGCGAGCCTGCTGACGAGAACGAGAGTTCCAGATCCGCGGGTCGCCTTCCTCTGACACTTCCTACTGCTGCTCGTGTCCTGCGTCTCGCGCTGAGTAGCCGGACACTACCATGTGTCACGACTGCTCGCGGTCTCTGGCCAAGGTAGGCACGGCTGGCGAGTAGGGTTACTCGTTTGTCAGATCTTCCCATGTCCTGCCGCTGCGCACGCTCCTTGGCTGCTCGGCGACGATGTCCGAACCCGGTCGCGCGAAGTCATCACGGGTCTTGACCAGAATCCAGCGGCGCTCGCCGGTGCGGGTCAAGGCGAACCCTCCAGCCAGCTTGCTGCCCTGCAGAAAGACCGACAGATGGCCGGGCTCATCTCGGGTGATCTCGGCGGTGCCCTCATCCCAGATGATCACCGCGCCAGTGCCGCGTACCTGCCCGGCCCGGACCCCCTCATAATCACCCGCGGACAGCGAGTGGTCCTCGACCGGCACGGCCAGCCGCCGGACACCAGGATCGAGCGACGGCCCTTTGGGAACCGCCCACGACCGCAGGACATCGCCGATCCGGATCCGCAGATCAAAATGCAGCGTCGTCGCGTCGTGGAGCTGCACCACGAAGCCAGACAGGGTCACGGCGCGACTCTACAGCCGAGCCGCTCACACCGCGTGCCGAGACTCAGGCGCTGCCGCGCATCACCCGGACCGCCGCCTGCCTAGCAGCCAGCCAGATGACCAAGCGCGCAGCAGACAAGTCCTTCCCGTGCGGCGGCACATGGCTGGCTTTGGTAGCTCCCGTCCGGTCGGCCCCTTCTGCGGGGACGGACATGGCGTCCTCGTCTGCAGCCGCGAGCGTATGTCTGAAGCTGCGGAGCTTAGTGCGCCCGCGGGGTGGGTAGGACACTTGATCTTCGAGCATCCGGTGTCTCAGCAGCGGGTCGCGGTACTGGGAACGGGAGGCACGCCATGACGCCAGCGGGCAGCCATGTTGTCTTCATTCACGGCCTGTGGCTGCACGCGAGCTCGTGGGCGCCGTGGACGGAACTGTTCCAGGCGGCGGGCTACGCGCCTGTGGCGCCGGGCTGGCCAGGAGACTCCGGCACTGTTGCGGAAACCCGGAGCCACCCCGATCAGGTGGCCGGGAAAGGCATTGACGATGTCGTCGAGCACTATGCGCAGATCATCGGCGGCCTGGATGCCCCGCCGATCGTAATCGGCCATTCCTTCGGCGGCCTGATCGTCCAGCGGCTGCTGGGCCAGGACCTCGCGGCCGCGGGAGTGGCGATCGACGCGGCACCGGTCAAAGGGGTGCTCTATCTACCCCCGTCGGCGCTGCGGGTCGCCTCGATCGCATTGCGCAACCCGGCGAGCAGGAACAAGGCGGTGGCGCTGACCCCGGAGCAATTCCGCTATGGCTTCGGGAACACGCTGCCCGCGCAGGAGTCCGCCGAGCTGTACCAGCGGTGGACGGTCCCCTCGCCGGGCAAGCCGCTGTTCGAGGCCGCCGCCGCGAACCTGTCGCGGCGGTCGCCTGCCAAGGTCAACACGGGCAACAAGACCCGCGGGCCACTGCTGCTGATCGCCGGGGGCCACGACCATACCGTCCCGGCGGCGATCACCCGGTCGACGCGCAAGCTGTACCACAAGTCGCCAGCGATCACCGACCTGCGGGAGTTCAACGACCGGGGACACTCACTGACCATCGACCACGGCTGGCGCGAGATCGCGGACGAGGTGCTGAACTGGCTCAGCCAGCGGGTCAAGTAGCCAGCAGGCGCCAGCCAGCCAGGGAAGCAAGCCCAGCCCAGGGCAAAGACAGCCAGCCGCGGCACCCGCTCACTCGTCGCCGGCCCCCAAGCCCGCAGCGCGGAAGACACCCGAAATTTGCCGGATAGAGTGCGGCTGCTCACAGCGGCTACATACGGCATTTCTGGATAAGGCATGTTTAAGGCATTCCGGCTGACGCGTCTTTGCTCCGCCTCGCCTGGAAACTGTGCATATAGCTATATAGCGGACAGGACAGACGTTCATCCCGCGGAAGATTAGAGCCTGATGGAAAGAAAGGCGCCGGAAACCGGCTCCCGCGCTTCCGCGGAGGCCTTTTCTTCCACATCCTCCCGGCACCGGAAACCGGACATAGCCGGAGCACGGGGCAAAATGCCAATCAATCAGGCCGCGCAGCTAAGCCACACTCACACGCCGCATATCGGCCGGGTCCACCTGGCTGTGACAACGTTCGCCGATGCGATGCGCAGGCCGGTGCGGTCAGCGCCGTCTCCGCGGAAACGTGTCACGCAATTGCGCGACGCGTTTCCGCCGGGACCGTCCGGTCATGCCGCGACGGGCGCTTGCGGGTAGCGACATACTGGCATGACCGAGCCGGACGCGCCCGAGGCGGGCCGGGTTCACAGCTTTCCCGCCAGGCCACCCGTTTAGGACGGACTCGCTCGCATCGTGGCCGCCGGCGGCAGACGGAGGGCCCTGAATTCCTGCTACGAGGAGGCGGCAGATCCCGGCTTTGCCCGCCTGGTGACGGGGCGACGCCGATTTCCGCGGTCAGTATCTCCGGCACCTGAGGCGGCTGGCCGACCGGGCCCGATCCGGCGGAGCCTGGCGAACGCACGCTCAGGCCGCCGATCGGGCGAGGAGGCCGGACCGCCGTATGCTCTTCAGCCGCTGACGGTCCTGGCGGCATCGGCTGCCGTGGCCAGGGCGGCCAGGTGGTCATCGACGGTTGTCAGGCCGACCCCCATGGTATTGACCGACAGGTGCGTGGCGCCCGCGTCTTGCCACTGCCGCATGGCCGACACCAGCTTGTCCTGGTCTTCCTGCCAGTGCAGGCGCCCTTCCATGCCGAGGCTGGCCGGATCACGGCCGGCTTCGGCGGCCGCCTCGGTCACGATCTGGCGGGCCTGGTCGAGCTCCGGGCCCGGAGACATCTGCGGGAACCAGCCGTCGGCAAGCCGCCCGGCGCGGCGGTACGCGCGCGGCGACTGAGCTCCAATCCACACCGGGATCGGCTGCTGCACCGGCATCGGCGCCAGGCCCGCGCCGGTAATCTGGTCGAAGGTCCCGCTGAACGTCACGGCCTGCTCGGTCCACAGCCGGCGCAGCAGCGTGATCTGCTCGTCCAGGCGTCTGCCTCGGGTGCCGAAGTCCTGGCCCAGGGCCTCGTACTCCACGCGGTTCCAGCCGATACCCACCCCCAGCCGGAACTTCCCGCCGGTGAGCAGATCCACCTCGGCGGCCTGCTTAGCGACCAGAGCGGTCTGCCGCTGCGGCAAGATGATGATCCCGGTAACCAGTTCCATGGACGTCACCGCGGCCAGGAAGCCGTAGAGGACCATCGGCTCGTGAAAGGTGGTGTGCACGTCATACGGACCGTCCCAGCCCTCGTGCACCGCAGGGTCCGCGCCCACCACGTGGTCGTAGGCCAGCACATGGGTAAACCCGAGTTCCTCGGCCCGCTGCGCGTAAGCGCGCACCGCGCCTGCGTCGCCGCCCAGTTCGGTCTGCGGGAACACCACACCGATCCGCATGCCACCTCCCGATCCCGAAGATTATCTGAGACGGCGGGGAAATGTTCTGGTCATGTTCGTAGCGGCCCGCTGCCGGGCGATGATCTGGTGTGGAGACTCAGCCGGGCGCTTGGGGTGCCGAGCCGGTGTGCTGCTTCATTACCGGACAGGCGCTCGCCCAAGACCCTCCGGGAACCTCGTCGGACTGTTCCAGCCCATCCTGCCCGAACCGCGCGAACGTAGCGCATTCGACCAGCAAGACCGTGTATCAGCAGGGGCCGACTCTCCACCGACTCTCCTCTGCTTGTGTGTGGATCCAAGTCCGAAGCTGCGCTACAGCACGGTAGCCACGTCGACGTCGCAGTCGGACCTGACGACCGTGGCCCCGTTTTTGTTCTGGCTGATGTTCCGCAATGTCGCCTCTGACGGGTTCGTGTTCGAGGACCCGTCCCGCGCGGGTGTCGTGTCGGCGCCGGGATGCGTCCTTGCCTCGCCGTCATGGGAGAACACCCAGACGCACGTGGCCCAGGACTACGTCTACAACTGGACGCGCGATGCCGCGGTCGTCGCGATCGAGCTGGCGAACGGCACGCCGCCGACCCCCCAGCCGCTGGCCGACTACGTGCGGTTCGCGCAGGCCTGCCAGGCCTCCGGCGGCAACGCCGACCACTTCGACCGCGGGTCGTTCTTGATCAACGGCGCCTTCCGGGACGGCTGGACCGACCAGACCGACGGGCCCGCGCTCCAGACACTGGCGATCCTGCTCAGCAACCTGTCCTGGAGCTACGCGTCGTTCCTGTCAGCCATCCGGGCCAGGTAACGCGCGGCAACTGGCTGGTGTCCCGTGCGCGGCCGCTCGTTCGTGGTGTAGGTAAGAGCTATTGACCGCGGAGGTGGCAATGCAGTACGCCCTGATGATCTACGGCGACCCCAGCTACTACGACTCGATGCCGGATGCTGAGGTGGAGGCGACGCGCGCCGAGTTTCAGGCGGTGGCCGCCGATCCCCGGTGCGTCGGCACGATGCAGCTGAAGCCGCCCGAGACGGCGACCTGCGTGCGGGTGGCCGGGGGGCGGACGCTGATGACCGACGGCCCGTTCGCCGACACCAAGGAGGTGCTCGGCGGGGTGTACGTGATCGAGGCGGACAATCTGGATGAGGTGCTCGAGCTGGCGGCGCGCATCCCGGCTGCGCGGCTCGGCGGGTTGGTGGAGGTAAGGCCGGTGGAGCAAGGCTGAGCGCACTGGAGCAGGTCTTCCGGGACGAGTGGGGCCGGGTGCTGGCCTCGCTGGTCGGGTTCCTCGGCGACTTCGACAGGGCCGAGGAAGCGGCGCAGGAGGCGTTCGCGATCGCTGCGGAGCGCTGGCCCGCGTCGGGGGTGCCGCCCAATCCGGGTGCTTGGCTGGTGACGACGGCCCGCAACCGGGCGATCGACCGGATCCGCCGGGAACGCACCCTGGCCGGGAAGATCCACCTGCTGCCGGCGCCGGAGCCCGTCATGGACGAGTTCGACGACGACACCGTGATAAAGGACGAACGGCTCGAGCTGATCTTCACCTGCTGCCACCCGGCGCTGCCGCTGGACGGGCAGGTGGCGCTCACGCTGCGGGCCCTGGGCGGCCTGGAGACCGCCGAAATCGCCCGGGCGTTCCTGGTCTGTGAGGAGACCATGAAGCGCCGCCTTACCCGCGCCAAGGCCAAGATCAAGGCGACCGGGATCCCGTTCGCCGTTCCCGGCGCGCACCTGCTTCCCGACCGCCTCGACGCGGTGCTGGCCGTCATCTACCTGATCTTCAACGAGGGCTACAGCGGCCGGATCGACCTCGCCGCCGAAGCCATCCGCCTGGGGCGGGTGCTCGTCACGCTCATGCCGGACGAGCCGGAGGCGCACGGGCTGCTCGCGCTGATGATGATCCCGCACGCCCGGCGGCGGGCCCGGTTCTCCGGCGAGGATCTCGTACTGCTCGAAGACCAGGACCGGTCGCTGTGGGATCACGCGCAGATCGCGGCGGGACGGGCGGTGCTGGACCGGGCGGTCGCACTCGGCGGCCGCGGCGCCTACGTGATCCAGGCGGCGATCGCGTCACTGCAGGCCGCCGAGCGGATCGACTGGCCTCAGGTCGCCGGGCTGTACCGGCGGCTGGCCGAACTCACCGGCTCCCTGGTGGTCGAGCTGAACCGCGCCGTGGCGGTCGCCCAGGCCGGTGACCCGGCCGCGGCGCTGAGCGCGGTCGACCGCCTCGACCTGGACGGCTACCTGTATTTCCACTCGACCCGCGGTGAGCTGCTGCGGCGTCTCGGCCGCGACGCCGAGGCCCGGGCGGCGTACCGCCGGGCGCTGGAGCTGGCCATCTCGACCCCCGAGCGGCGGTTCCTGGCCAGGCAGCTCGAAGAGATCTGACCCAGGCTGTCCCCCGGGCGGCCGCTCGTTCGTGGCCCTGACGAAGTCCACTCCGGCACGGAAGGAAATGGGTCAATGAACTTCTTGATGGTGACGTCCAAGGTCAAGGAAGAATACGTCGCCGAGGCGGAAGCGGCCACTGACAAGCTCATCAAGGCACTCGAGCGCGAGCAGCCCGCGGGCGTGCGGTACGCCGTGACCAGGCTCAGCGACGGTGTCACGATTCTCGCATTCCTGGCGCTTGAGCCCGGTCAGGAGCATCCGCTGCGCACGCTTCCCGAGTACACCGAGCTCCTGGAAAAATTCGAACCGTGGCGGGCGGAGCCGGCTACGGCGGCCACCATGACGGTCCTCGGCTCCTACCACCTGTTCTGAGCGATTACGGGATGAAGCACCACCGTCCGTTCGTTATAAAGATCCTTTTAAAACGAACGGACGGTGGTTACTCCTCTCAGGTCAGTGGCACAGACCTGGCGGTATGGACGTCGCGCAGAAGTTGGCGATGAACCGGACGCCGGTTCCGGTGCCGTCCCACACGAGGTCGGCGGGATGGTTGCGGAAGGCGACGTTACCGGCGATCGTGTCGAAGTTGGGGTTGCTTCCGTGGGTGAGCGCGCGGGCGCTCGCGACCACGATGCCGCCGGAGTTGATCTGCCTGCCGCTGTTGCCTATCACGCTGTTGTGCGCCACGAGGGTATGGGTCGCGCCCAGCAGCAGGATGCCGCCGCCCTGGAGGTTCACCGGTGTGTCTCCGTGCTTCGGGCAGAACTTGTTATTGCGGGACACGCTGTTGCGGGTGACGACGGCGTTCCCCGCCCCTCCGGGCTGGCCGTCGTCGAGGACCATGATGCCTTCGCAGTTTCCGGTGAGCCGGTTGGCGGCGACCAGGACCTGCCGGGCGTGCCGGACGAAGACCCCGAACTGGTTGCCGAAGGCCAGGTCATCGCGCACCACCGTGTCGGCATCTGGCGAGTCGCCGACGTAGAACCCGGCTTCGTCGTTGCCGATCGCGGTGTCGCGGGCGAACAGGGTCTTCGTGGAAACGAACCGGGAGATGCCGTAGTCGCCGTCATTGACGGCCACGACCCTGGTCACCGTCAGCCGGTCGGTCCCGTAGCCGAACACCCCGTTGGCGGGGAACCCGCGGACCAGCAGGCCGGTCACGGTGTCGCAGCGGACCGGCGTGATCACCGCGCCGGTTTTGGTGTTGACCTTCTTCGCCAGGATGCAGATCCCGGTCGGCCCGAACGCGGCATTGCACGGCGTCTTCGGGAACTTCGCCGGAGGGACCAGAACCGTCCCTCCGTAGAAATCTCCGGATCCGCGCAGGGTGATCCCGTCCGTGCGTATCTGGACGCTCTGGTGGTACACGCCCGGCTTGACCAGGACCGTGTCGCCGGGACTGGCCTGGTCGACCGCGGCCTGGATCGACTGACCCGGGCCCACCACGATCGTTCTCGGTACCCCTGCTGATGCCACCGCTGATGCCGCCGTTGCTGATGCCGCCGCGCCCGAGCTGAGCGCGATTCCGAGCCCAGCCGCGCATGCTGCGATGATCATTCGTCGCATACTTTTCCCCACTCCCCGATGACGGAATGCCCCCCAGATGAGCAGGTAGAACCGCTCCCCCCATGGCGGGCATTCGACCTAGTCAGAGCCTCACGCTAACCCGGGCCCAGACTGCGGGACAAGCCCCCGGGAGAATGTTGATATCAATATCGTTACGGGTTGTGTACTTACCGTGTGGGCGGTAAGGTTACTGGAACAGGCGGTATCGCTTTCGAGGTCGCATCCCCGCCCCGCGGCCTCGGATCTGCTCACCCCTGCGGTGTCCCGCCCGCAGCGGCTGAGCAGCGGTACCGCCGTTTTTCATGCCCCGGTCCGGCCGTTTCCGGCTCCGGGCGGTGAGGAGCACCGTGGTGGCCAGGCCGGTCGCGATGGTGGCCGCGGCCGAGGCCAGGAGGGTGTGCTGGGCGCCGAGCCAAGCGGTGAGCGGGCCGCCGAGCGCGGTGCCGAGCGGGGTCGCGAGCACGGTCAGCGCGCCGCGGGCGGCCAGGACCTGGGAGAGCAGTTCCGGGGGGCTTTCCCGCTGGAACAAGGTGGCCGACAGGGCGGGGTAGGGCGCATACAGCAGGCCGCCGGCGGCGAAGCAGGCCATGGCGAGAACGGGAAACCGGAACAGGCCCAGCGGGGCGAGCGCGGCGCCCCAGCCGATGACCGCCACCACCAGGACCGGCCACAGCGGGAGGCGGCGGGCCAGGCCGGTAACAACGCTGCCGGCGGTCGCGCCGATCCCGAACACGGTCCAGAACAGGCCGAGCAGCGCGGCGCTGCCGCCCAGCGGTCCGGTCACGTACAGCGGCAGCGCCACCTCGACCGGGCCGTACAGGAAGTAGTAAACCAGGGTCAGGATGAGCAGGCCGGCCAGCGGTCTGCTGCGGGCGATCACCGCGAACCCCCGTGCCCGGTCCGGCTCGTCAGCGTCCGCGATCCCGGCGCTCCTCGGGTGACCCCGGACGGTGGCCGCCACCGTGGCCAGCACGACGAAGGAGGCGGCGTCGGCGGCGACCGGCACCGCCGGCCCGGCGACCGCCACCGCCAGGCCCGCCAGCAGCGGGCCGATGACGAACGCGGCCATCCCGAAGCCTGACAGCAGCGCGTTCCCCGCGGTGCGGGACTCCGGCGGCAGGTGCTCAGCGACCAGTGTGTACTGCCCGGATATGCCCCAGGCGTGCAGCAGCGAAGACGCGGCCAGCAGCGCCACGTACGACCCGGTCCGCAAGGCGCCGAGCGCGTACAGCAGCGGGATCAGGCTCAGCGTCACCGCGCGCAGCGCCGCGTCTGCGGCGACCAGGTGCCGGCCGGCCAGCGCCCGTAGCGGCCGGGCCAGCAGCACCGCCCCGGCCGCGCCTGGCAGCGTGTAGGCGGCGACCGCCACGCCCACCACCAGCCCGCGATCGGCGGGCGCCGCGATCCGGATCGCCAGCCACGCCACGCCCACCGCGCTCATCCCGTCGCCGATCGCCGACACCGCGAACGCGGGCAGCAGGCGTCGCAGCACCGGACTCGCGATGACCGGCGAGACCGCGTCGCGGAACTTTGCGGCTAGCGGAGGAAAAATAGTTCGATGCGGACGGCGACCGGTCGTGGTACTAGCTACCTCTGATCCGTTCGGCTTGCTTGCGGATGGCGGCGAAAACTCGTTCGTCGCCTGCTGTCGCAGGGATGGCAGTGAGTACCTGGTCCAGAGTTTCGGTTACGAGGGCCGATGCAGCCGGTCGCCTGATGCCCCAGGCGGCTGCCTCGTCAATGAGGCTAGCTCCGGTCACCTCCCGAATGTCGACCTGCCCGCCAACGCGCTGGCCGAGGTGAGTGTCGGCAGGCATTGGCTGGCCGGTGCTGTCGGTGAGGTCAAGGGCGATCGTCGAGAGCACGTCATACAGTGGCGCGAGCCTGATCGCCGGGCTGTCCTGGTCGTGCAGTACGGAAAAGTTCTTGGCATGCGCGTCCGCGTTGCCGACAGCCATGTTGAACGTCGTGCGGCGCAGGAGGCTGGTTACGTCGCGTGGGTCTCCGAAGTTTCGCAGCAGGTTTGCGAGGTCGCGCAGTGCTGGACCGCCCTGTTCCTCGTATTTCAGCCCGGGAGGCGTGGCGGTGGCCTGGCAGCCGTCCTCCTGGTGCACACGTACCGGAATATCGCCATCAGCACGATCGTGCCTGTCATAGCGCCTTACCGCCAGCACGGGAAGGCCGGTCACATCGAGCAGTTCGGCCTCCGGTACCGCCAGCCCGCATCCGGCGGCGAGCCGCAGACAGGTGGCCTCATTCGCAGCCATTGGGTGCGGGCCGTCGGGCTTGAGTATCCACGTAGACGGCGCATCTCCGTAAGGGAGCTGCCAGGTCCCGTCAGCGGCGCGGCCGAGGAGCGCCTTGCGTTGGAAGCCGGCCAGCGACGGGCGGAATCCGCGCTCGGGCGCGGCGCCCAGCGGGGCGACGTCGAGCGCGCCGATCACCCGTCTCAAGTCGCCGGAAGTCATAGGCGTGTACCCGCCCTCTGCGCCTGGTTGTTCCCCGTCGGGAAGCAGCATGACCGCGCCCGCACAGTCACGGCCGAACGCTTGCAGGATTCCGTAAGTGTCCGCCGGGCGGGTGCCGGCCAAGGCCGCCATCCGGGCGAGAATTGGTCCCTCGGGCAGCATGTTCTCAAAGAAATCCATGCCACGCGTGTCCCGCGGGCCCGTCGGGCTGCCAATTGGCAGCCCGACGGACAGGACAGGGCTGCCAAGTCCCCACCGCTCGATCCCCTCCGGGCGCCACTCCAGGTGGATCCTGTACTCCGGACCCGGCAGCAGCACCGCCACCGGAGTCTCATACAACCATGCGACGAGCCGGTCAGCCACGGCGTCCCCTCGGCCGGACGACGACCTCACAGCCGACAAACCGCAGCAGCCGCAGCGCATGGGTCAGCGAACTGCCGAACTTGCCGCCCTCCAGCGACGACAGGTAAGGCTGCCCGATCCCCATTGCGTCCGCCGCGTCTACCTGCGTCACCCCGGCCGCGGTCCGGAAGTGCTTCACCGCCGCCCCCAGGTCCCGCGCCGTGATCACCTGATACTCATCGCGCCGTATCACCATAGACCAATAGTAGCCGGTTATCGGCAAACAACGATATCACTTATTTGTGATCCGCCGTGAGCCAGACGGCCCGGGTACTGCTATCGAGCTGGCGCGACGGCCTTGAACGAGCCGTCAGCGTGGTTCTGGCGCGGCTTCTCGCCAGTGAACAGGTACAGCGGCCAGCCGTTGAAGGTGACCTGGCCGTTGATCTTGCCGAACTTCCCGCGAATCCTGACACCGCGGGCCACGACCGGGACGCCGCGCACTGGTGGCCAGATGGCCGCGCACGGTCCGGTGCAGGTGCCGGCCTTCCCCCGGCTGTCACCGGTAAAGGTGTACACCACCAGGCCCTTGCCCTCTACCAGCACCGGGCTCTTGACGCCGGCGACGTGCTGCGTCCGGAACACGACCGCGTTCCGGGGGGCACGCTGCGACGCGCCCAGCGCCGACGATGCACCCAACGCCGATGACGCGCCCCAGCCAGATCCCGCCAGCAGCGCCACCGACACCAAGCCCAAACCGGCGGCACGCAAACCAGCACGCATAACCCACTCCCCTTCATGATCCCGCTTCCCGTATGTATGTCCTTCCCCACCCGATAGGGATACGGCCGGCCGGCCCGAACGGTTCACGGGTTCAGCGGTTTATGATCCGTCGTGGAGGTCCCATGCGCATCAGCCTTGGTGATGTGTCCTTGTGGTTCGATGTATCCGGGCCGTCGGTGATTCCGCGGAGGGACACGACGGTAGAGCGCCCGGTCCTGGTGGCTGTCCACGGCGGCCCCGGCTTGGATCACCTCACGGTGAAGTCCGCCCTGGGGCCGCTGACTGAGGACTTCCAGGTCGTGTACTTCGACCTGCGGGGCCACGGCCGCAGCGATCACAGCAGCGCTGAGTTCTGGAACATGCGGACCTGGGCTGATGACCTGCGGCGGCTGTGCGACGCGCTCGGACTGCCCAAGCCGGTGGTCCTCGGCAGCAGCTTCGGCGGCTTCGTGGCGCTCACCTATGCGGCGCTGTTCCCCGATCATCCCGGCGGCGTGATCCTGGCCAGCACAACCGGGGGCCACCAGGACCAGCAGCGGGTCATCGAGACATTCGGCCGCCTCGGCGGCCCGGAGGCGGCCGCCGTCGCCCGGCGCACCTACGCCGATAAGACCGGAGACAGTCAGGCTGAGTTCCTCCGCGTCTGCTACCCGCTTTACAGCGCCGCGCCGGGCTGGGCCGAGGAATCCCGCCAGCTCCAGGCCCGGATGATCAAGAACATGGACGTCGCCTTGCACTACTCCACCCACGAGGTCCACGCCTTCGACCCCTGGAGCGTGATCGGCACCGTCAGGTGTCCCGTGCTGGTCCTGGCCGGCGAGGACGACCCCATCTGCCCGCTACCTGTGGTCGAGGAACTCGCCAGGCGACTGCCGGAGGAATCCGCCCGCCTGTTGTGCCTTCCCCGCGCGCGCCACACCATCTTCCGTGACCGCCCAGATCTCGCTTTCCCGGCCGTCAGGCACTTCGTCTCCCAGGTCAGGGAAGCCATTCCGCAAACTGCTGACACATCGTGACCATTATCTAGCTATCATGCGTTTACGTCGTGACCGAAGTCACGTTCGCGATTGGTGCGCCACGATGCAAGGTACTTCAATTTAGTCCCGTGAACCACCTCGTAAAGTTCTGCCCACGACGCCAGCTCCTCTAGCGCGGATCTGCCCACCCACGGCGTCGAACTCGGGCGAAACGCCGTATTCCACCAGAGTGCGTGCCGGATGATAAGCTCGTGAAACAACAGTTCGTTTACCGTCTTAGCTTTTATTGCAGCATTGGCCCGCTCAAAGAAACGCAAGATAGTGTTGGCATCGTGAAACGGGGTATATTCGAGGTCGCCATCGTACGAAGAGAGGCGCGGGTCCTTCTGAAGATCATCGCGGGTCACGGCGAGCACGTGACGGCCGCCACCGCGCTTTCGGAGATGGTCTATCAACCGGACTCTGCAATCCTCGATCGCACCAGTCACTAGTTCTTGGTGAAGCGCTAGAACTCTGTCCACTTGCTTGTCGTGCCGATCGGCGTCGAGCGTAATTACCGCGAGAACCAGGGCGATCAGGACGCCCGTCGCCTGAAGCCCGCTCGCATAGGCAGAATAGCGGCTCGAGTTAAGGAATGATGCTGGCGCGATCAGGGCAACCAGTATAACCGTCCCGAAAACGTACAGGTAGATGCTTCTTCTGCGCAGTGTCATATCAGGTCCCTTCCGCTGCAGGATCCACGCTGCCACGACCCTCGGCCCCCTCGCAGTGCCAACACCCGACTTCGTTCCCGTCTCAGCGGTCGTGTCAGTGGTCGTGTCAGGGGCGTGGCGGAGGCGTGACAGGACCGGCCGGGATGGTGGAGCCATGACACACCGCCAGCCAGCACAGGAGAACCCGATGCAGACCTGCCGGGACGACACCACCGTCGAGATCCGGCCCGCGGACCCCGGCAAGAGCCGCGACGTGAAACTGGCACGCCGGCACCACGCTGGGCCGGATCCGCAACACCCTCACCAGCACCGGCGGCACCCCCGCCCTGACCATCCACGCCACCACCACGCTCGGCGACATCACCGCCCGGAGCCTGTGATGAACGTGGACGACGCCACCTCACATCCGGGATCTCAGCACGTCGACTTCGCAGCCTGGCGAGAACGGGTCATAGCCGTGCTCGACCAGCCAGCGGACCGCCTTCAGGCTTCGCAGCGACCACCACGCGCGGATCATGTCGAGGTCGATGTCGGCGCCGTAGCCGGCGACGACGTCGCCAAGGTGCTCCTCGTGTCCCAGCGTCAAGATGGCGAGGTCGTACAGGGCATCGCCCTGGGCCGCCTCGGACCAGTCGATCACGCCGGTGACCTCGTCACCGTCGACGAACACGTGGGCGACCTGCAGGTCGCCGTGCGTGAACACCCGTGTCCACGGCCGGAGCGCGGCCTCGGCAACCCGGCGATTGCGCGTGACCAGGTCGGCGGGAAGGACATCGTTGGTGACGAGCCACTCGCATTCGCCGTCGAGGTGCGACGCGATCTCGTCGAGGCTCTGATCCGGAAGCCATGGCGGCAGCGGCGCGTCGTGCAGCATCCGGGCGGCGGCACCCGCCGCCGCCCACGCCGCCGGCGATGCGGTCGACGGCTCGCCGAGGCGGCCGAGTGCCGTCCCCGGGAGGGCGGCGAGCGCGAGCACGGGCGGCTTGCGCCATAGGACCTCCGGAGTCGGGACCGGCGCCAAGGCCATCGCCTCGACCTCGACGTCGGTGCGCGTCTGGTCAGCGTCGATCTTCAGGAACACGTCGCCGACGCGCAGTGTCGCGCGCTCGCTATGGGCGACGACGACCTCGACCTCCTCCACGCCGGCCATTATCGCGGGGAAGACCACCCCTGATAACATCGGCCACGATCCAGTGCAGGACACAAGGGACCAACGGTGAGCGACGCGGAAGCGTGGAGACCGGGACAGGACACGCAGGCGGTCGCGACGGCGCGCCTGCAGGGTCAGAACCCCGACAAGATCCACTCCCCGGCATGGGGAGTCATCGGCAACCTCGGCGACAGCATCTGCTACGCGGGTGTCGCCGCCAAGGTCGAGGCGATCCAGGCCGAGCTGCGCCGCCGCGTCGTCGATGCCGATCTCCCCGTGCGAGTCATCGCGCCGAACTTCGCCGGAGGGATCTCCGACGGGCAGCGCAACGGCACACCGGAGATGCGCTACTCGCTGATCGGCCGTGAGACCAGCAACGACGGCGTCTGCCTGCACCTGGAAGGCAGCGATATCCGCGGCGTGATCGCCGTCGTCGCCTGCGACAAGCCGCCGGTCGGGACGCTGGCCGCTATCCTCGAGCGCAACGTTCCCGCGGTGATCATGTCCGACGGCTCCATCCGCCCCGGCACCGACTCCCGCACAGGCGAGCCGATCGACATCGTCTCCTGCTTTCAGGCGGCGGCGGAGACGCCGGAGGAGCGGCGCCGCATCGCGCTGGAGGGCTCGCCGGGCCATGGCAGCTGCGGCGGGATGTTCACGTACAACACCATGCAGTCGTTCATCGCGACCTGCGGCATGGAGCCGCTGCACATGGTGAGCCCGGCGTCGGAGGATCGCCGCCGCATCAAGGAGTTCCCCGCGCAACTGCTCGACGCGCTCCAGCTGCTCTCCGAGCGCGACATCCGCCCCCGCGACATCGTCACCCGGGCGTCGCTGCGCAACGCGACGCTGGTAGCGATCGCCATGGGCGGCTCCACCAACGTCGTGCTTCACGCACCGGAGCTGGCCCGCGCCGCTGGCATCGCCTTCTGGCGCGAGGTGATCACGCAGGACGAGTTCAACCGGGTGTCGCGCACGCTGCCCGTGCTGGTGAACGCCCGTCCCTTCGGCCGCTACTCGATGGTCGACATCGACGCCAAGGGCGGCCTGCCGGTGATCGTGCGGGAGCTGCTGGCCGCGGGGCTGCTGGACGGCGACTGCATGACCTGCACGGGAGAGACGCTGGCCGAACAGATCGCGCGCCTGCGCCCGGCCGCCCCCGACGGCGAGGTGATCCACCCGCTTTCGGCGCCGTTCAAGCCGACCGGCGGCCTGCGGCTGCTCCACGGCAACCTCGCCCCCGGCGGCGGCGCCGTGATCAAGCTCGCGGGGGTCGAAGGCGGCATGGAGGGCGGCCGGTTCGCCGGGCGCGCCCGCGTCTTCAACAGCGAGGCGGCGCTGATCGAGGCACTCGCCACCACGCCGGGGCAATTCGAGGACCGCGACATGGTGGTTATCCGCTACGAGGGGCCACGCGGCGCTCCGGGCATGCCGGAGCTGCTCGATCCGACCTCGCGGATCACCGCGCTCTGCCGGCGTCGCGGCATCACGATCGCACTCATGACCGACGCCCGCTTCTCGGGGGGATCGGTGGGACTCGTCATCGGCCACGTGTCGCCGGAGGCGGCGCTGGGGGGGCCGATCGCGCTCATCGAGGACGGCGACACGATCGTCGTGGACGTGAATCAGGACACCCTCGATTGCACCGAACTGGAAGACGCCGGAACACTCTCGGCACGCCGTGCGCGGTGGGAGGCGGAAGCCGAGCGCAACGGGGGCACACATCAGCTGGTGCGGCCCGTCAGCACGCGGCTGCTGCGGCGGATGCGCGCCTGCGCATTGCCTCCGCTACAGGGCGCCGGACTGTCGGATACCGGACTGTCGGATACCGGACTGTCGGATGCCGATGGCCGCGGGAGCCCAGGGTAGGGAACCGCAAGCGCGTTCAGGCCGCGATGGCCGCCGCCTCGTAGCCCGTGACCGGCCCGTTGCCGCCCGGGAGACCTGAAAGAGGCTTTCATAGTTGCCCGGAATGTGGTTAACTCTGAAAGAGTCTTTCAGATCATGCCGGAGACGGGAAGGAGCGGGGAAGCAGATGGCCGAGGAAGCCCGGGTACGTCTCGACGACCCAGACGCGATAGCGGCGCTGACCCACCCCGTCCGCTGGAAGCTGCTGAACTACCTGATGTCCTCCGGTCCGGCGACGGCGTCGCAAGGCGCCCGCGCCGTCGGCGATACGCCGTCCAACTGCAGCTATCACCTGCGAACACTGGCCAAGTACGGCTGGGTCGAAGCAGACGGCTCCGCCGACGCCCGCGAGCGTCCCTGGCGAGCTCTCGTCACCGGCTTCAGCCTCGAGCAGCCCAGCGACCCGGACAGCCCGCTGGGGCGCAATACCGCGGCGCTGATGGCCATGACGATCCAGCAGGACCAGCAGGAGATCCTGGAAGCCGTGGCACGCTTCACGACACTGGAGCGCCCATGGCAGGACGCATCGTCCCATCACAGTTACACACTCCGGATGACCGCGACCGAACTGGCGGACCTGACACGGCAACTGGACGCATTGATCCGGCCCTACATCGCCGCCACGCGCGATGAGCGGCCGGACGGTTCGGCGTTGGTCCATCTCGGTCTGCACGCGTTCCCGGAGCGGCCTGATCCGAAGGAAACGGAACGATGACCGCACTGCGCAATCGAGACTTCCGCCACCTCTGGCTGGCCGGCCTCATATCCGACACCGGCGACTGGATGCTGCTTGTCGCTCTCCCGATCCTGGTCTACCAGCTGACCGGATCGACCCTCGGCACCTCGATGGCCTTCCTCATCGAGCTGATTCCGGCGCTCCTGATCACCCCGCTGGCCGGGCGCCTGGCCGACCGAGTGGATCGCCGTACCCTGCTGGTCGCCATCTCGCTCGCCCAGGCCGCCGCGTTGCTCCCGCTCCTGGCCGGGACACATCTGCCGGTCCTCTACTGCGTGATCGCGCTCCAGGCGGCGCTGGCGAGTCTCTTCGACCCAGCCAAGAACGCCCTGCTCCCGACGCTGGTGGCCGAAGACCAGCTGGTCGCGGCGAACTCGCTGATCGGCCTGAACCAGAACCTCGGACGCCTGGTCGGCGCCGCGCTAGGCGGCGCCGCCCTGATGGGCGGCGGCCTCTCGGTGATCGTCATCGGCGACACGGCGAGCTTCCTGCTGTCGGCCGCGTTGATCTGGACCGTTCACCCGGCCAGTGCCACAGTTCCCATGCGCGGCGCATCGTCACCGCGCACCGGCGGACATCCCTTCGCCAGGCGCTCAGTCCAGGTAGGACTGGCCGTGACCGCGATCACCGCCATCGGCCAGGGACTCTTTATCGTCCTGTTCGTGGTCTTCGTCGCCCGGAACCTCCACGGAAGCGCCGCCGAGAACGGCCTTCTCCGCGCCGTCCAGGCGATCGGCGCCATCGCCGGCGGTCTCGTCCTGTCCCGGGCCACCCGCATCCGTCCAGGACGCCTGGCTGGCCTGGCCTGCCTGGTGTTCGGAGCCTTGGCCGCCCTGACGTGGAACCTGCCGCACGCGACCATCGCAGAGCCCGTCTACGTGGCCCTGTTCATCTGCTTCGGCATCCCAAGCGTCGCGATGGTCAGCGGCCTGATCTCGTCGCTCCAGCAGGCGACCGCGGACGGCGAGCGGGGACGTGTCTTCGCGGCCTTGGGCGCGGCGTTCGCCTCCGGTCAAGCGGTCGGCATGGTGACCGCGGGCATTCTCGGCGACGGGTTCGGCGCGGTGCCTCTCCTCAACGTCCAGGCCATCTGCTATCTTGTCGGCGGCGTGGCGGCGCTCGCCGGAATAGCCGACCCAGGGGGCTCGCCGCGCCCGGAGCGCCCGGCGGCACGGATGGCGGTGCGGAGTAGTGGTACCGCCCGATGAGCTGCTGGTCAGGTGCCTTTGCCGGTGTGCTTGGCCAGGGCAGCGCGGGCGTCGCGAAGGGTGACATGGTTGCCGCGGACGTCCTGGATCTCGGGCGGCACGTCGGCGTAGTTAAGAGCCGCGTCGTCGCCGCAGGCAGGACAGATGATCTCGTACGGGCCGATGCTGGCCCAGTCCCAGACCCGGCCCGCCCGCGGATCGTCCTGCAGCGCGCCAAGACGCAGCCGGATGATCGCGGTGTCATGATCGTGCCCGGGGACGCCGGATTGGACAGCCACGATGTCACCCCCCTCACCGCCGTTTCCTGACAGCGAGGATGCCGGAAAGCGAACTTTTGGTGATTATCTCATGAACCGCACGTGAGCTCACGGCGCCTCAGGCAACGCGCCGGGGCTGGCAGTGCGGCAGGCGCCGTGCCCGGCCTGGCCGGTGCTGTACGGCGCGGTACGGTGCGGTGCGGTGCGCATACGGTCGCGCTGGGGCCCGCTGGCCGTGCGGCTCGGGGCCGTGCTGGCCGCCACCGACCGCTCCTCATACCGCTCATTTCCGGATTTGTCGGATATGGACCGTGGGCTCGTGCGGTTGGTTTACGCTGTGCGGTCGGTTTACGCTGTGCGGTTGATCCATAGGTTTATGTGAGCGCCCAGACTAACGCACATTTGTGGTATGCCGGGCATATCGCATTTGCTGGAGGGGGCTGGCCAGCGTGGCGGATTACGCGCATGTACACATAGCGGGCATATGGGCCGACCATCTACGGGAAGAAAGGAGCCTTCTGGAAGAAAAGGCGCCGGAAACCGGCGCCCTATTCTCCATCAAGCTCTTATCTTCCGCGTCGTTCACCGCAGCCGCCGTCACATAACGGTCATATCCCGACAAATCGATGCGCGTCCCGGCCACAGGCACGTCCCGGCCACAGGCGCGGCTCGTCGCAGGCGCGGCTCGTCGCAGGCGCGGCTCGGCCACAGACCTGCGGGGAGCCGATTTGTTGTGGAAGGTTACGCCCAGAGGTTAGCTGCTGTCATGTCTGCCTCACTGACGTTGCTCATTTCACTGAATTCGTAGTAGTCAGGCAGGGCCGCTAGGTCTATGTTCGCCGGGTCCGGATCCTGAGTATCGCCGGACCAGGATCTCGCCTCGAACGGATTATCAAATTCCATGGCGTTCAGCCGCTCTTTTAGATCGGCCGCGATGTTGGCGGCGATGAAGTACGCGTTGGCGGTGGTGAGGTGCGGCGAACTTGTCAGAGTTTGCACGACTTCAGGCCACACGGCGGCCAATTTCTCCCGCTTCTGCGCGACAGTGGCTTTGGCGAGTTTCATGATTCCTTCGAGCTGTTCTTGCAGTTTGGCCATACCCGGCAGGCCGGGCCAGTCCTCCCGGACCTCGCGCCGCTCCACTTCGACCACGACGTAGTCGTGGTCCTGGTAAGGCTTGGCCGCGAACGGATCCGGCCCTTTCATCAGGTGGCCGTCGCGGAGCCACAGCCGGGAGAAATCGACCTCGGCCAGGTCGGCGCCCAATCCGACATGGAAGCCGGTCCGGAGCAGGTTACCCGGGTAGAAGGTGTCACAGATACCAAGCCGCAGCGTTGTCTTGTCAAGTCCGAGCAGCTTGTCCACACCGTCGGTGACGACCTTGGCGATAGTGCCGGCCGGGATCGCCGACCCGGTCAGGGTGGTCAGGGCGCTTATGGTGGCGACGAGTGCCTGAGCAGCGTCGTCGCCCGGGACGGCGTACAGCCCGGCGACGAGCGAAACGTCCCCGCCGCGGTACGGCGTCGGTCCGATCAGGCGCGTGTTCACCGTAACCACACGATCGAGTCCCGCGCCGCTTATCTGCTGCAGCTGGGTCGGGGCGGCAAGGCCATGCTCCTGGCCCGTCACGGTCGCGCCCCAGGCGTGCACGACAGGGTAGAACTTCCGCCACAACGTCCGGCTTCGAGCCAGGTAAACCTCGCTGAGACGGATGATGAAGTAGCCCTGGTCGACGCCGATCTCGGTCCCCGAGGCGGGTCCGACAACCTGGTCATCGTCGAGCCGCTGCCATGCGAGGTGCTTCCCGCGCTCACGGAAGACTTTCAAGACATCCATGGTTCCTCGCTAGTTCGCTAGGACCGCCCCTGCTTGTGCGGGGCCGGCTTGTGCGGGGCCGGCTTGCCCGGGCGTGACCTGCGCGGGCTTGGCCAGCACGGGGCTTCTGGCTGGGAGCAGATACTGGATCTGCACATTGAACGGCGAATCCAGGTCGAGCCGGGACGCTGCCTGCTCCAACGGGGTCGCCCGCCAGCTATGGCGCCTGCGCGCAAGCCACAACCGGAACCGATTGTCCCCCGCGGCGGCCGATGATTGGCGGTCTATCCGGGCCGCTTCCCGTACACTCCGGGCCAGGACAGGCATCTCCGCCGTCTCCGGCGATGTGGCAGCGGCGGAGGGAGCATATGGGATGCGCTCCAGCCCGGCGATGATACGGACGTCGGGCAGTTCGGGGAAGTAACGCAGAAGGTTTCCGGCTACCAGCCGCCGCCTCGGCAGCATCTGCTCCGGATGTGCCGAGCGTCCTGCCTCGTCGGTCAGGGCGTAATAAGCCATGCATCCCAGGATCGGATCGGTCCACTTGGCGTTCAGCACGCCATTCAGGAGCGCGCTGCGATCGTCTGCGCCCAGGCCGTACAATTCTCCGCCCTGATAGAGCTGCTGACCCAGCTCAAGCTCTCGGAGCAGCCGGCTGTAAGGGATATCCGCTACCGGCTCGGGATAGATACGACCAGGGAGGCGCAAGATGTGCTGACGGATCTCGGAACTGCCGTCTGAGCGCAGGACGGCCGTTACCACTGTCGCCCGGCCGGGCAGGCTCGCCGATGCAATCGTGATCTGGCCGGTAATGGGCGTTGCGAGCCTGACGGAAAACGCGCGGGTCGGCGCCGCTGTCAGCCCGGTCAGCACTACTCCCGCCGAGGTGCCGTGCGAGCGGACTGTTCGCAACGGTATCCGCTCGGCGGTCCCGTCCACTACATCCGCCGCGATCATCTCGGCGATATCCCGTGTTGCCACCGGCCATGTCGCGCCCTCGATCGCGATGACCAGTGACAGCGGCCGGTTATCGAACTCCGCGGCAGGCCGGGGTTCGACGATGCCGGTGAATTGGTGGAAAAGCTCGCCAGATTGGTCGAACGGCTTGATCCCCATGACGGCCAGCAAGGTGGGCAGGATGTTTGCCTGGAGCGGTCCCATGCTCTCGGAGATGACCATGCTCTCCCCCGGCCCCTGCCTGCCGATAATGTCTTCGACCAGCGGAGAGACCGCCGCCGACGCGTCAACCTCGGTAGCCTGGCCGCGCTCGAGTTCCACAGTGGCCTGGCTGAAGACCTCGTTGCCCAGCTGGAAGCGGACCTGGTAAGCGCCAGGCCGCAGTGATCCCTGCCAGGGAAGCTTCCCGGCGACCAGGCTGGTGTACGGAGGATCCAGGCCCCGCACCTCGGCGACTGCGAGACACTCCTTAGCGGTCAACGCCAGGGTGGCCTCCGCCGCGGTGGGCAGCGGCTGGTCAGGCGGGCCCCGGAGCACCTCCGTTTCACCGGGCAAGCTGCGGGCTCTGCCAGGTCCCGGCTCAACCGGGCGATCGGGCCAGGCGCCGGTCGGCGGCCCCACGCGGACAACCACGTCAGATCGCTCCCGTACGTCGATGATCTCCGGGTCCGAAGTGACGAGCGTTCCAGCAGACCTGCACTGTGCTCGAACGCGGTAGCGATCCGGCGGAACCCGCACCGCCTCCGAGCTGAGATGCGGCGGCCATGTCGGCTCGTAAAGCCTGTTCCCCCGCAGCGTGAGCCAGACTTCGGTATCGACGGCGGCCTCCGTCGGCTTGATCTGAACGGTCAGATCAAGCTGCCCGGAATCTTCCACCTGGCGAAGTACGCACCCTTCGGCTCCGCCCGGATCCAGCTGCGGCGTCCGGTAATCCCGCAGCCACAACGGCTTGCCGACCAGCTCTTTCAGGACCATCGACCGTACGTACCTATGAACCGAACCGGGCGTCACCACGCGCGACTGAAGCTCGTCAGACCAGTCCAGAGCCGCGGGGGCGCCGCCCAGAGCCTGGACCAGATGCCGGGACATGACTCCGGCGCCGTCCTTGGTGCCCACGGCCCGTCCCCTCGGCGGCACGGCCCACAGGATCGCCTGTGCCCGCTGGCGACCATCCTGCGGCTCCGCGCTCCAGCTGATCCTGGGCAGGTTCGGCGGATCCTTGTCGAAGACGAGATCCCGGCAGGCGTCGATTATGAAGAACTGCTCCCCCGGCCCGGCGAACTGAAAATACTGGACCAGTTCGATTACGTCGATGAGCTTGTCCGCGTCGACCTCAAGATCACGCACATTAGCGGGCATGATCGCGGTATGCATCACTCCCCGGGCGGCATCCACCGGAGCAAGAAGGCCATGTCCGGCAAAGTAGAAATACAGCCGATCGTACGTATCGCCGGATTTGTAAACCTCGTACAGCGCGTCACGGATCGCGTCACGCGTCGGCCTTCGTGACTTCGAGGTCAGCAACGTGATGTCGCGTTCGGCGAGCGATCCCAACCCGATAAGCGCATCTCTGGCCGCATTGGCATCGTTAACCGCGCTGGTGAGGGGCTGCCGCTTGTACGCGTCAATGCCAACGATCACCGCCACGGCGTGCGTCATGTTCCCCCCAAGCCGACACCAGCAGCTCTGTTTCCTATCCTGGTAAAAGCCTCCCGCGACTTCGTGAGTGCGTCAACCCTGGTCAAAGCGCCGCAAAAGTGACGATCTGGGCGGACTGAGCAGGACGCGGCACCGCTCAGCCCCGGCCGCCGGGCACGTCGAGCACGTTGAGTACCTATCCGCTTACACATTGCAGGCGAAGCGGTTATAGTGTCAGTTACAGAGCATAGCGGAACCGCTTCGTTATGTGATCGTTCTGTAGGCTGAGGGAACTGCCAGATGATGGGCAAGACGGACCTAGATCAGCAAGACGACCAGTTCTACCCAGAGCTCACCGCGACTACCGGGCCACATGCTGCCGCGCCTGACCCGCTACCATGTCGCCCTGCCCCTGCCGGGCATGCCGCCCATTCAGGTGCTCCCGGCCCACCGGTCGCCGACCTCGGAATGCTGGCCAGAGTGCGCACTGCCCTGCTGCAGATGTAGCCGTGCCGCCGGAGATCAGCCGGTTCGCCTGCCGGTACGCCGGCCAGAACGAACAAGACCACGCCCAGCTCGTCCGCGCCATCGCCGCCGGCACGGTCCAGAGCGCGCCGGCCTGATAATGGTGTCTGGGTACTGAATCACCGGCTGAGACGGGCAGGGACAGCGAGTGCCTGAGACCACCCCGGAAGAAGAGCTGGACCTGCGGTTTGTGTCTGCTGTGCGCGACCTGCCGGGCGGCGGGGAAGACGGGACGGCGGACCGTACGGCGCCTGTCGTGCCCGGGACCAGGCTGACCGGTGAGCAGGCCATCGCGTTGTTCGACGCTCAGGCCGGCAGCCGGCACCTCGACCTGGCGGCACGGTACCTGCGTGCGGATGGCCATGGCTTCTACACGATCGGCTCGGCGGGGCACGAGGCCAACGCGGCGGTCGGGGCGGTCTCGCGTCGCGATGATCCGGCGCTGCTGCACTACCGTTCCGGCGCCTTCTACCTGGCCCGTGCCGCGCAGGTACCGGGCAGTGAGCCGCTGCGGGACGTCCTGCTCGGGCTGGTGGCCGCCAGTGATGAGCCGATCTCGGGCGGCCGCCACAAGGTGTTCGGGAACCACGACCTCGCCGTCATCCCGCAGACGTCCACGATCGCCTCGCACCTGCCGCGAGCCGTCGGGATCGCGTTCTCGATCGGGCGGGCCGGCAAGCTGGACGTCCGGTCCCCCTGGCCCGCGGACGCCATCGTGGTGGCGAGCTTCGGGGACGCCTCAGCGAGCCACTCCACGGCGGCCGGCGCTATCAACGCCGCCTGCCGCACCGCCTTTCAGGGCCTGCCGATGCCGCTGCTGCTGGTCTGCGAGGACAACGGCCTGGGGATCAGCGTCCCGACGCCGCAGGGCTGGGTCGCCGCGGCGCACTCGGGGCGCCCTGGGCTGCGCTACTTCAGCGCGGCCGGGTGGGATCCGGTCGCCTGCTTTGATGCCGCCGCGAAGGCCGCCGCCTATGTACGTGCCAGCCGCTCGCCCGCGTTCTTGCACCTGGAGCTGGTGCGCTTCCTGGGGCACGCCGGAAGTGATGCGGAGATCAGCTACCGCAGCCAGGCCGAGATCGCGGCGGACTACGCCCGCGATCCGCTGCTGGGGACCGCGCGCCTGATAGTGGCAGCCGGCCTGCTCAGCCCCCAGCAGGTCATCACCAGGTATGAGGAGCTGCGCGCCCGGGTCAAGACAATCGCCGGGCAGGCCGTGACGCACCGCGGCCTGGCCAGCCGGGCCGAGGTGACCGCCCCGCTGGCGCCGCGTCACCCGGACCAGGTCGCGTGCCGGGCCGCCACGGCCGGCAGCGCCGCGGCCCGCGAGGCCGCCTTCGGCGGCAAGCGGCCGGAAGAAGCCGGGCCGCTGACCCTGGCGGACACGATCAACCGCGGCCTGGCCGATGCGCTCGTGGCCTACCCCGAGCTGATGGTGTTCGGCGAGGACGTCGGCCGAAAGGGCGGCGTCTACGGGGTGACACGGGGACTGGCCAGACGGTTCGGCGCCGGGCGGGTCTTCGACACCCTGCTCGATGAGCAGGCGATCCTCGGGCTCGGCCTCGGCGCCGGCATTTCAGGGCTGCTCCCGGTGCCGGAGATCCAGTACCTCGCCTACCTGCACAACGCCGAGGACCAGCTCCGTGGCGAGGCGGCCAGCATGCAATTCTTCTCCGCCGGCCAGTACCGCAACCCCATGGTGGTGCGCGTCGCGGGCCTGGCCTACCAGAAAGGCTTCGGCGGCCACTTCCACAACGACAACGCCGTCGGCGTCCTGCGCGACATTCCCGGCCTGGTGATCGCGGTGCCCGCTCGCGCCGAGGACGCGGCGCCGATGCTGCGTACCTGCCTGGCGGCCGCCCATGTCGACGGCACCGTCTGCGTCTTCCTGGAGCCGATCGCGCTCTACCACACCCGCGACCTCCACCGGCCCGGCGACAGTGCCTGGCTGTCGCCCTACGCCAGCCCGCGGCGCTGGGCTCACGAGCACGTGCCGATCGGCCACGGCCGCGCTTATGGCAGCGGCACCGACCTCACCCTGATCACGTTCGGGAACGGGCTCCCCATGTGCCTGCGGGTCGCACAGCGGCTGACCGCGGCCGGGGCCGGCGTGCGTGTCTTCGACCTGCGGTGGCTCGCACCCCTGCCCGCCGAACAGCTCCGGACCGAAGCCAGCCTGGCCCGCCGCATCCTGGTCGTGGACGAGACACGCCAGACCGGCGGGGTCTCCGAGGGAGTGATCACCGAACTCGCCGACGCCGGGTATCGCGGGACTATAGCCAGGATCACCTCCGCCGACAGCTTCATCCCGCTGGGCGACGCCGCCGCGCACGTCCTGCTGTCCGAAGCCGGCATCGAGCAGGCCGCCAGAAAGCTCTTGGACTGAGGAAGCACCACCGCCGTTCGTTCAAAAGAAGGTTGAACAGCGGGCCGTCCGCATCCGTTCTCCTGGGTAGACCGTCCGGTTTCGCGGGGAGACCGGGCCAGGGGGAACGGAGGAATGCGGCATGCCGCACAAATTTCTGATGACCGGCCTCGGCCTGGTCGCGGCCGGGCTCGCGATCGCGGGCTGCGGTGCGTCCCAGGACACGGGTGCGACGTCGGCTCAGGCTCACCAGGCGGGCGCCAGCCAGCCTTCCCAGGCTGGCGCTGCCGGGAACACCAGCGCGGCCAGCGGACCGGAGCCGGCCGACGCGTCCCTGTCCGGCATCCACGCGTGCAAGCTGATCAGCGCCTCGGTGGTGCAGTCGGCACTCGGCACGCTGAGCTCGCCGCCGGCCGAGGATCACGGCGGGCTGTACTGCCTGTATGAGCAGGCCGTCCCGGGCGGAGTCGGGCTCTCGGTCATCGTGACCATCACCGAGCGGTCCGGCTACGACGCGGCCAAGGAAGTCACCCGGCTCGCGAACGGCGCCCAGGGAACGCGGTACGTGGAGCTGAGCGGCATCGGAGACGACGCCTTCGCGAGCATCGGACCGCAGTCCTACGAACTCAGCGCGGCACATGGCGGCCGGGCCATCTCAATGCAGATCGACAGCACCAGTCCGGCGGCGCAGCGGGCAGCGATGGAGCTGATGAAGCCGGCCATCGCCAACTTGTGAGATGCGCGTCAGGACGCCGCCGGAGCGTGAACCAGCGTGACGGTTACCGATCGTGTGCGGGCCGGTATGGTGACGGCGCCGGCTCGGTTGTCGACCGTGCCCGCGGACGTCGAGGCGATGTTGTTCACGAAGGCGGGCAGCTCGAAGGCCACCGGTCCGGAGGGCTCGCCGGCCAGCCGCAGCGTGACCGCATCTCCTCGCGCGGTGATCGTCACGCCGATCCGGCCGCCGCCGGTGGTGGGGAAGTTGGATACGGCGATCCGGCGGCCAGACCCGACCCAGCTGTCCGGGACGCCCCTGCCCACGATGAGCGACCCGTCGGTCCGCTGGGATACGAGCGAGTCAAGCAGGCCGAGGTCACCCATGGCGATGCCCCACGAGTGCGGCGACGCGCCGCCGCCGCTGGCCGGGTGGTTGCCGATCCACGGCGTCGGCGTCGTGGTGCTCGGCGAGGTCGAGCCCTCCCACCAGGAGTACGGCCCGGCCTGGTCGTTCTCGATCAGGAATTCCAGCGAGAGGATGCCCTCGTCGCGGTAGTTGTTACTGGCCAGGCCCCAGGCGCCGTATGCGCCGTTGTAGGCGGTCGACCAGAAGCCCTCGCCCGGGTACCCGCCGAACGTGTTGGCCGGCAGCATGCCCTTCACCCGGCCGAAACCGTAGGACAGGGTCTTGTCGATCCAGTCCGCGGCGGTCTGGCCATCCGGGCTGGTCATCGGGGCGCCGAGCAGGTACCCGTTCCAGGCCCAGTTGAAGTAGACGCCGGGCGCGGCCCAGTTGGCGTCCTCCGGGTTGGAGCAGCGGTTGGCGGTGTTGGGCTGGACCATCGAGCAGGGAATGTAGCCGAGCTTGCTGGTGGAGATCGTCGACGACAGAGTCGAGTTCACCGCCCGGAGCAGGCTGTTGTACTCGCCGGCCGCCCATTGTTCCTGGGCGGCGTTGCCCAGGACCTTGGCGAGGTACTCATAGCCAGCCAGGCCGAGCAGGGCCTCGTAGTTGTCGCTGACCCAGAAGCCGTTGGCGTCGATGTCGTTGGTCTCGCCGATGATGCCGCCAGGTCCGGTGCGGTCAGCGGCGATGATCTGTGCGGTCGCCTCGATGCTCGGCTGCGCGCTGGCCCCGAGCGGGCCGGGCGAGCTGAAGCGCGCGGCGAGGAAGTTCGTGTCACCGGTCTTCTCGACGTACAGGGCCCACAGCCACGGGTAGACCCACGTCCCGTCCGAGTACTGGGTGTTGGTTCCGACCACCCGGTCGGTCTCGTCGAGCAGCGCGTGGGCGTCGCTGAAATAGCCCTCGTTGAACATGTTCGCGAGGATGCCGATGACGTCGTGCTCGTACTCCGCGTGGTACCCGTTGGTGCCGGTGTCCAGGGCGTTGCCGCTCCGGTCGATCTGCGTGTACGCGAAACCGGCCTTATAGGCGTCGACCAGTTGCCGATCGGGCAGCTCGAGCTGGGTGATCCCGGCCAGCTGCTGGTTCCAGAACGCCCGCATGTGGGCGAAGTGGGCGTTGTAACCGCCCGCCGCGGCAAGCTGGGCCGCGGCCGGCCAGGCGTAGGTCCCGCCGAACCTGTCTTCGGCCACCACGTAGTCGTGGTCGGCCGTCGCACCGGGGCTCACCTGGTCAGATGCGCTGTTCAGCGGCACCAGGCCCGGCGACGGCTGCGGGTCGACCGTCAGCGTCTGGCTGGTCGGGTTGTGCACTGCCACGCGGCTGTAGATCAAGACGTACGGGTTGCCGCCGATCACCACGCGGTCGCCGAAGTTCGTGATGGAGACCTTCGCCCCGGCCGACGTGAAGCTGGTCACCAGCGCGGGCAGGTACCCGTCCGCGTTGGTCCAGGTCGTCGGCGAATTGTTGTAGACGCCGAAGCCGTACAAGGTATTGATGCCGTTGGGGACGTAGAAACTGCCGCCCAGACAGGCGTTCGCGCCCTGGCCGTTACCGAGCCAGCCGATCGCCGACGAGTCGACTCCTGTCGTGAAACCCGGGCCGCCGCCGGCCGGGCACGGATAGGGCGCCGCGGGGGTTGCCGACGCCGAGGTCGCGTCGGCTGCCGCCGCCCCGGACGCTGCCATCGTCACCGCTGTCGCCACCGCCAGCGTGGCGGCGGCGAACCGCCAGGGCCGCAGGAGCTTCACTGCCACGGGATCTCCTCCCCATCGACGCGACGCCGGGTCGCTGGTCGGATCCAAACGTTGCCGCACATCAGCTAAACAAACCGGGACACGTTTAACGCTACACGGGCCATCATCGGAGTACAACGGGCATCCTCGCGGCAAGGAGGCGCCGGTACACTGCCCCCGTGCCCAGATCGTCGGCCGGCCGTCGTACGACGATGACGGACGTCGCCCGCGAGGCAGGGGTATCGGTGATGACGGTCTCCTACGTCTTCAACCGACCCCAGCGGGTCTCCCCCGGTATACGCGAAGTCGTCGTCCAGGCCGCTCGCCGGCTCAACTACCACGGGCCCGACCCCGCGGCGCGGTCGCTGGCACGCGGGCGGAGCAACAGCGTCGGTGTCGTCGTCGGGGAAGGCCTGACCTACGCGTTCGACGATCCGCAGTCGACGCGTTTCCTCGTCGGCGTGGCCGCCGTCTGCGTGGAGTACCAGCAGAACATGGTGCTGATCCCCGCGGCCGGCGATATCGGCGACGCCTCTCGCGTCAGGGAGGCGGCGGTCGACTCCTACATCCTGTGGACCGGCGTGCGAGACGGCCCGGTCCTCGACGCCATCATCGCCACCGGCAAGCCCGTCGCCATCCAGGGGCCGCCGCCCGGCTCTCTACGACCTGATCCGGGCCGACCAGACCCGGGCCAAACGGGCAACCCGGGAGACCGGCAGATCCGGGTGGTCGCCGCCGACGACCGCTCGGCGGCGTCCGCCGTTACCTCCGCCGCCTTCGCCGGAGCGCGGGCGCCCGCGGTAGTGAGCTTCGCGCTGAGCCCGGAAGGCAGCCCGACCATCGTCCGGGGACCATCCGTGTCCAAGGTGGCTTTTGCCAGCGCCCGCGAGCGGCTGCGCGGCATCCAGCAGCAGTGCCGGCGCATGAGGATCCCCTGGAGCGACGTCCGCGTCGCCGTCGTGGCGCGAAACAACCGCCAGGACGCCCGGGCGCTTCTCGAGGAGCTGGTCGACGACCCGTCCCCGCCGGACGCGATCGTCGCCATGAGCGACGAGCTCGCGCTCGCCATGCTTGACATCATCGATCAGCGCGGGTGGCGGGTTCCTGAGGACGTGACCGTCAGCGGCTGGGACGACTCGCCCGCCGCCGCGCAGCACGACCTCACCAGCGTCCACCAGTCGCTCGAAGAGCAGGGCACGCTGTGCGCCCTGTTCGTCCTTGGCCGCGAAGGCCAGCACGAGACCCCCGCGTGGCGGCTGATCGAGCGCGGCTCCACCAGCCGCCAGCAATCAAGGACGGCCTAAGCACCCTGCCCGCGCCGCCGGTGGCTGTCGTGATGCGGTTACCGCGGCGGCAGCGCGGGGCCGCTGGAGTGCGCGCAGTTGACGAGAAACGCCGGAGCGATGGCCTGGAGGCAGGCGCCGCGGGGACGGCGCAGCCGTTTGCCGGTCGTGCTGCCGATGGGCAGCCTGAGCGCGATGGCGGAGGAGAACCTCCTGTTCAGCAGGCAGAAGGTCTTCGCGCTCGCCCGTCGCTCGGCGTCGCCGACGGCCGGCCCCGTGCCTTGTAGCTGACTACGATTTCCTGAGTCGAAAATATTTTCGGCTCAGGAAACTGACTTCAAAGACACGGCACGCCTCCAGTCACCGCTCCCGATGGCAACACCGGGAAGCCAGCGGACCGGATCTTTTCGAGGCGTTGCGGGGGTCTCTGAACGGACAGCGGATCCTTTGTAAGCCACAGCCGATCCGTTACGCGAATTAAAAGCGGATATATCACCATATGCCTAGCACGGACCAGCGCCAGATGACTGGCCTCATGACACCCCTATGGCCACGAAACTTAACCGCAATAACAGTCAGCCCCAGACGACTGTCAGGTTTCCGTTCTAATGCATGTGCTTTTGAATTGTGCGCGTTCACGCTCCGGACTTAGGCAGGGGCGGCCACGATGCTTGAGATGAGCACGAAGCCAGTTTCGCGAACCAGTTTCTGCCCGGGATAGACGGACGGCGGGCAACCATAGACGGCACGACTCAAGAGAGCCTGAGCGCGTGAGGGCTGATTACTAGCTGTTACACGAGAATTCCTAGTGTGAGGCAGCCCAGCTAGCTAGCTCGTCGCACGGCTGTAGCACACGTCGCTGATGGAATGCGTCAGATGACTCACTCTGGCTATGCAAGATGCAATACATGGTGAGCGCTACGGCGTATGCGTGCTCCAGCGCCTTTGCGAGGCATCCGGAATTGGCCGGAATTAACCCGGACGCTGGGAATCTTCTCGGTATGCGGGCGCCGCCCGCGGGTCGTCGGCTGAGGCGTGTCACTTAAGATACTTGAGCAAGCGCTTGGCTCAGAGCCCGGATATGCAGAACGCTCAGGAAAGGGCGGTAACTCTAATAGCGGGTTTTATACACCTGATGGCCATAGACGCGAGTACTCTCAATCCAGGGAGGGGGGGCCTGCTCCATGGTCGCCGTGATCCGGTGCACCTCTCAGGGACCCATCTGGCTGGAGAACAATGATCCAAAGCAGCGAAGGAGTTAACAGGCAGTGAGTGGCTAACCCGCTGGATTGCCTGGTGAACCGACCATGCCTTGACGGCGAGTGTCGTCCAGAGCCGGGAGGGCCGCCCCCGGAGTTCCGTGACCACGCTGTGGCTGCAGGAGGCACGGAGCCGACGGGGCGGCCCTCCCCTCCCTAAGGAGTTACTGGTGCATGACGTTACATGCTGCGCGCTTAATTTGCGCGTAGAACCACCGTTTGACCTAAAGATCATTCGCAGAAAGAACACGTCATTCCTAGCCAAACCGCATAGTCGTAGCTGGGTTCGAGGAAGCTGCGGTCGCAGGTACGGCTTTTGTGCGCCCGCATCCGGGATTTTCGTTCTCATTTCCGCGGGGTGCGATTTTACGCCAGGAGGGATCAGATGAGCTGGTCCGCGGCTGCCTTCTCCGCGGACTCGGCCGGCTCCCGCCGGGCATCCCCGGCGCTGGCGACCGGTCGCAAGCTACAGCCCGGTGTAAAGCCCGATCAGCTCAACGCGGATGAGCTCATCGAGTTCTGGGACGATATCACCCCGGTCTCCGGACGCCATGCGGCACCAGATCTCGGCCATGCCGGGGAGACGCGGTGATCGGCCTGCCGGGAGAGCTCGCCACGTGGCCAGCCGACGGACACATCTGCACCATGTTCGCCGCCGACATCGTCGGCTTCACCCGCCCCGACCGCGATGAGGACATGCAGTCCCAGCTGCGGCTCGCCCTGTACAGCATGATCCGTGAGGCTTTCACCTGCTCAGGCGTCCCCTGGGAGCGCTGCGTGCAGCAAGACCGCGGTGACGGGCCACTGGTGATCATCCCGCCTGGCATCCCGCCGCACGTGATCGTGGACTCGCTCCCCGAGCGGTTCAGACAGCTGATCTGCCGCCATAACCGTTACGCGATGCCGCCAGCCCGGATGCAGGTCCGCGCCGCGCTCAATATCGGACCCGTCTACCGCGACGAGCACGGCTACTCGGGGCAGGACATCAACCTGCTGTGCCGCATGCTAGACGCCCGGCCACTGCGGCGCATGCTCAGCGACACCGGCACCGAACTCGCCGTCATGGTGTCCGCGCCCGTTCACGACACTATTGTTGTGCGCCGCTCCAGCCAGGCCGACCTGGCAGCTTTCAGGCAGGTGAAGACCAGGGTGAAATGGACGTGGATAGAAGCGTGGATATACGCGCCGGGTAATCCGCTACCACCATCGGCCTTAATTAGGAATGTCACCATTCAGGTGATACCCTCCGGTGCCAGCCCTCGCCGGGATCGCGAAGAAGCCGTGACGCGGTAACGTCGTAAAGTGCGCGGGCCGGGCCGGTGGAGGAGCTGCTGGCGGGTGAGCCGTCGCGCCACCGTCCGTTCGTTGTAATCGGGCTATTTGTGGCATCAGATTGCCATGATGCGGTTTACCGGCGCAATGGATAACTTGGAGTCCTGTCGGCTGGTGTCGGCCTTTGTGACGCTTTCACCACTGTGGTTTTGCGCTTCGTATGAGGCAGGCTTGCTGGCAGTCCGCAGGCAAATTCCGCAGGGAGGCAGCAGTGATCATCGGCGGTTGGCTGCGGGAGCGGCGCCTGGCGCGGGGCTGGGGAAAGGCGGAGATGGCCCGGCGCCTGCACGCGGCGATGCTGGCCAGGAGCGGCGCGGCGCCTGCCGTGCGGAGCATTACCCGCAGTCTTGGGGGCTGGGAAGGCAGCGGCCGGTGCCCGCAGGACCGCTGGGTGGCGGTGATCTGCCAGGTCTTCGGCGTCGAGCTGGAGGATTTCCCCGCCCGGACGGGTGGGAGCGCGTGGCCAGATACGACGGCCGCGCTGGCCGCCGATGACTCCCGCGCCTGGGTGGGAGTGGCGCGCACGCTGCTCGAGCGGATCGGGCCGGGGAAGCTGCAGCCCGGCGACCCGCTGCCGCACGCCACCGATGTCGCCCGTGAGAGCGGCGTGTCGGTGCCCACTGCCCGCCGGGGCTACACCTACCTGAGGGACCGGGGGATCATCTGCTACCGGGCCGGGATCGGGTACCAGGTCAGCGGCGATCGTGTTGACGGTGCTCACCGGGCGGACGCGCGCAGCGCCGATGACTGGTTCCTGGACGCGCTGCGGCTGGCGTGGGGCGCGGCGTACCGGATCAGCATCGCCGACGGGGTGTGGCGGGCGTGGCGGCTGGATGATCGAGGGGAGCCGATCGCCGCGGCCGGCCCCCGCGAATTGAACGCCGCGATCCGGGAGGACCACCTGCGGTGGCTTGTCCTGTCGCAAGGTTCCGCGCTGGCGGGGGCACGATAAACGCGGGGTGCGTGGAAGCTCCGGAGGGTGGTCACCTGGTGGAGGGGTCACCACCGCCGTTTGTTCAAAGTGGCGGCCTGATGAGACAGCTGCGGCAGCGGGCTGCGGCGGAGGTAGGAATGGCTGACGATTCGCAATAAGCACGCCGCCGGGTCGCCTATCGAGCGACCCGCCTGGCGTACCTCTACTGCTGCGTTGCCGTCTTGAACTTGACAACCAGTTCCGCTGGTATGCGGCCGCGTTCCTTAACCGCGAGGCCTTGCGACCTGGCCCAGGCACGGACTTCGGTGTTATTCACACCGTTCGCGCCTGGCTGCCGCCGGCCGCGGTTTGGCCGCCGCGAACCGGGTCCCCGCCGGGCCGCGTCGACATACTGCGCAAGCGACTTCCGAAGCGCTTCCGCGTGCGTTGTGCTGAGGTCGATCTCGTAGTCGGTACCGTCAAGCCCGAACCGGACAGTACCTTCGGCCTCGCTGCCATCGAGATCGTCGATGAACAGTGTCTGTATCTTCTGGGCCATCTGAGTTCTCCTTTCTCTTACTCTTAATTTGTATGTTAGCGCAAACATCCGTGTACTGTGATCCAATCTCGAAGGCGAAAACCGGCCCGCTGAGGGTGCATATGCGACGCCAGGCCAGGTGGATGGGAACATCTCCAGGAAGCGATTTCGGCGGGATCTTGGCCGGTGCTGCGCGATAGTCATTTGGTGCAGTCGCCGAAACTATAGTGAATTCTGGCGCTGAGCCACCCGAAGCCCAAGCGTGCTGACAGAAGTAGCGGCCTGGGCAAGGGCGACGATACGGCGCCGTTCCGCGCCGTACTCGTTCTCCAGCCGGGCGAGTATCGGGTGGATGGTCCCGGTCGGAAGTCCCGCGCGGCCACCTGAAGAAGATCGGGTCCTGCCGATGAGTTTCCTGTCCGGGTGCGTCTACCTCAGCGATGGCAAGGGAGGACATGATGTTCAAGGTTGAGCCCTCGGCGCTCGGGGAGTATTCCGCGGCAGATCCCGGCAACGCTGGCCTGCGCGGTGCTGGACGGCGATCCGGGACCACCGATGAGCGGGAGGCGCTGTGAGCAGCGCCAGGGTGCTGGTGGCGGGAGCGAGCATCGCGGGGCCCGCGCTGGCCCACTGGCTGCGCCGGCGGGGGGCCGAGGTGACCGTGGTGGAGCGGGCCCCCGGGCTGCGTCCCGGTGGGCAGGCGGTGGACGCGCGCGGGGTGGCCAAGGAGGTCATCGCGCGGATGGGCCTGGACGCGGCGGTGCGTGCGGCCTGCACCGAGACCGCCGGCGCGCACATGGTGGACGTGGACGGCAACGTGCTGGAGACCTACCGCGCGGACGACGAAGGCGGCGACGGGTACATCTCGGAGATCGAGATCCTGCGCGGGGATCTGTCCCAGGTGCTCTATGACGACACCCGCGACGGTGCCGAGTACGTCTTCAGCGACCAGATCGCCGGGCTCACCCAGGACGCGGACGGGGTCGACGTGGCCTTCGCGGGCGGCGGCCGCAGGCGCTTCGACCTGGTAGTCGGGGCGGACGGGCTGCACTCACCGCTGCGCGCGATGGTCTTCGGGCCGCATGAGCGGTTCGTCCGCCACCTCGGGCACGTGCTGGCCTTCTACAGCGTGCCCAACGAGTTCGGGCTGGACCGCTGGCTGGTCGAGTACCAGGAGTCTGGGTCCGGGCGCTCCGCCCTCCTGCGGCCCATCCAGGACGCCACCCGGGGTATGGCCATGTTCTCCTTCCCCGCGGCCGGCTTCGACATCGACTACCGCGACATCGAGGCCTGCAAGCGCCTGCTGCGCGAGCGGATGGCTGGCCTTGGCTGGCTGGCCCCGCGCATCCTCGGGCACCTGGACGACACCCCGGACTTCTACCTCGACCAGGTCGCCCAGGTGGTGATGGACCGCTGGTCGAGCGGACGGGTGGGGCTGCTCGGAGACGCGGCGTTCAGCTCGTCGCCGCTGTCCGGGCAGGGCACCGGGCTGGCCCTGGTCGGCGCCTACCTGCTGGCGGGCGAGCTGGCCGCCGCCGGGTGGGACCCGCAGGCCGGGTTCGCCGCCTACCAGGCGCGGATGCGCTCGTTCGTCGAGGCCAACCAGGAGATCGGCCGGCTGAACGCACGCAGCCGCGACGTCCCCGGACCGGACGCCGAGCCGGGCCTCGCGCCCGAAGACTGGCCCATCGAGCTGATCGAGCGCGCGATCAACGGCGTCGAGCTGCCCGCCTACGCGGGGGTGCCGGACTCCGGGGCCCCGGCCGGACCACCGGTCACCTCGCGGGCCCTGTCGTAGGCCGCCCCCACCCGTGGCCGGGCGGGATTGGAGGGGAGAGGCTGAAGCACTGTGCACACTCGGGCAGCTTCTCCTGGGACAACGCACTCTACGCGTGCCATGGCGCACTACCGCCGTGCCCTCAGCTGCTACCAGCAGATCGGCCACCAGATAGGCGAAGCGCAAGCACTGAACGGAATCGGCGCGACACTGTACGCGATGGGATAACCGGAACAGGCATGCGACCAGCACCGGGCTGCCCTTGCCATCGCCAGCCGCAGCGGCGACCTCTACGAGCAAGCCCATGCATATGAGGCACTCGCCCGCAGCCATGCCGCTACCGGCGACAACCGCCAGGCACGCCTGAACCGGCTGACCGCGCTGACTCTCTGCCCGGACGACAAAGACCCTAACGACGCGGAGTAACCGAATTCCACTCAAGCCGCCATTCAGATCGCTGCCGACTCTGCGCGGTTCGGGTGACGGTACTGGCCGCCTAGGCGGGGACGCAGATGATCCAATTCTGGGGAGCCACTGGCGTTCCGGTTCAGAAAACGCCGAACTGCCGTTGCGCTCATCGAAATATCGGCTCTTCGTGACACCCGCGGGAGCCGTGCTCATCCCCCGGTGTGCGTATACGGCGCCCACAGGGATGGAGCCTCGCGGGTCTGGTTCCTGAGTCGGCGTGTGGCATGGTGGAGTGCCAGTGCGGCCCGGCCGATGTTCACTGGCTGGGTGCCGCTGTGCGTGAGATGGCGGTAGAAGTCGCTGGCGACCTCGACGGAGGCTGCGTCGCTGACCGGCCACAGGGTACCGATAACGTGCCGGTAGCCGGCCAGGTGGAAGGCGCCGGTGATGTGCACCGCCTCATTGGACAGTGCCGGGCTCGTCCGCGTCGTCTCACAGGCTGACAGGTAGGCGAGGCTGGCATCGAGCTGAAGTGCGCCTATGTCCGCGACCGTGAGAGGGTTTGCTTGATGGTCGTACAGGATGAGCTGGCCACCGGCCGGGTCGGACATGTCGGCGTACCCGTGGCAGGAGAAATGGACGATGCTGTGCGACGGAAGCGCTTGCATTACAGCGCTGCGGGTGGGGCGGGCGAGGACGGTGGCGTCCGGGATGCAGTCTTTGACAGCGTCGGTCTCTGCTGACACGCCTGCCAGGTACTGAGTGCCTGGCGCGTCAGGAACGGGTACGACCAGCGTCCTGCCGGTGGCATCCCTAGCGTCGCGGGAGCGGGCATAGCTCAGCCCGCGAACGCTGGGGATGTATGAGGAAACCACGCGGTCGAGGACCGTGTCCCCGATATCATCGCCGGGCACGGCATTGAGGTAACGGCCGGCGGCATGCAGCGGCAGGTAGGCGAGAAGCCCGACCGGGCACCACCACACACGCGGCCAGGGGCCGTCTTCGGCGGGTGCTGTGGTGCAGCCGAGCGCCGACAGCACCGGCCCGCAGATTGCATCCCACTCCCAGCGCAGGACGTCAAGCATCTCAGCCTGAATGGACTCGAACGGCACGAGTCCGGTGACCAGCGCGCTCTCGGCCTCCAGCAGCCGCTGGGCCTGGCGGACGGCATCTGTTTCCGTCAGGAGCGGCAGCGGCACCGCGCGGACAGGAGCCGCCGGGTCCGGCGGGTCCGGAGTCAGGATAAGCGCGCCGCAGTGCCCCGGATTCGTGTACACGAAAACGACTGGCCCGTCCTTCGCGTGCGCGGTCAGCGTGCTGGCCGCGGGGGGCCGCATGAAGTCGGCGAAGCCGCTGATGGCCCGGATCCTGGCCAGCAGGTTCTCCCAGGCTGCGCTGGCCGCCCGGCGTGCCTCCGCGAGACCGGAGTTGGGGTCCGCCAGTCCGGGCGCGGGAGCGCTTAGTATGCTGATGCGCTGCCGTGCCTGGTCGATTTCGTCGGCCAGCCGAGGATGGGCGGCGCGCAGCGTAGCCAGGTCGCTGCCCCGCGCATCGAGCTGGTCCGCGACGAGGATGCCGCGGGTCTGCTCGAGCAGTTCCGCCGCCCGGGCGGGTTTCCCCGCAGCCACGGCGGCAGCCGCGGCGTCTCCGGCAAACGACATCAGACGGCCCAGGCTGTGCTCCCGGTCAGCCCGCGCCAGGACAGCCGGGGCGAGCTGCGGCAGCAGCGTAACAGCTTCCTCCACATCAGTGAGCGCTTGGTGCACGGACCGGCCAGCGTCGGCGGGCAGCCTCGCGAGCGAGCGGTACGCCTCGAAGCGGACAAGCGCGGCCGCGGTTGCATCGTCGGCAGCGAGCTGGAACCAGCGGGCCGCCTCGGTCAGGACCGCGGCGTCGCCTGACCGTTCGTACTCGTCGCGGAGCACGTCCGCGAGGTTATTACGGACCTCCGCTCGGTGCTTGCTGCCCGCAGGAGGGACAGCGGCCGCCCGCCTGCCGAGGTCTATGGCCTCCGCCAGCGCCGCGGCGTTCCCGGTCTGCCGGTAGGAGTAGTGCAGCGTCCCGCTTAGATTCGACAGGTTCCCCGCGTACTCGGGGTGACCGGCGGGAGTGACGCCGACGGCTGCCCGCGCGGTTTGCACGGTCTCTTCCAGGACGGCCGGGTCACGGTTCAGCCCGTGCTGCAGCCGCAAGGCGGCGCCAAGGTTGTTGAGGTAGCTGGCGCGCAACGGCGCGTCTGCGGGGGAGGCCGCGACAGCTGCTCGGCCTGCCTGCACCGCCTCGTCGATCGTCGCGGGCTGCCCCGTCCGCTCGAACATCACCTGTAGTGCCGTACCGAGGTTGCTGAGATGCCTCGCCTGGTCAGCATGGCCGACCGGCGTGGCGGCGACCGCCTCGCGCCCGGTCCGTACCGCCTCATCGAGTACGGCGCTGTCGCCGGTGCGGTGGTACAGGTACTCCAGGGCATTGCCGAGATTGGCGAGGACCGCCGCGCGGTCGGGATGGCCCTGGGGCGTGGTGGCGACGCAGTCGCGGCCAGCCTGCACCGCTTCTTGCAGCAGTGCGAGCTCACCGGTGCGCTGGAACACGGCAAGCAGCGCGGAACCGAGATTGTTCAGCCACTTCGGACGGTCAGGGTGACTGGCGGGCGTTGACTTGAGGGCCGCCCGGTAGCCGCGGACCGCCTCATCGAGCGATGAGGCATCTCCGGTCCGCTCGGCCAGAGTCTGCCTAACGGAGCTGAGGCTGCTCAGATAGCTGGCGCGGTCGGGGTGACTGTCCGGGAGCTCGCGGAGCGCTTCCTCAGCAAATCTTGCCTCCTCAGCCAGCAGCGACATGTCTCCAGAGCGCTCGTATTCCAGCTGCAGGACGTTGACCAGGCTGTGCAGGCAGCGGGCCCGGTAGGGATGCCCCGACGGGGTGATGTCGGCTGCTTCACGGGCGGCATCGATCGCTTCCCGTAGCACACGGCCGTTTCCGGTCCCCTCATACAGGTTCTGCAGGGTATTGCCGAGGTTGGTCAGGGTCGCGGCGCGCCCCGGATCGCCCGAAGGCATGGCATCAAGAGCATCACGGAGGACCCGTGCCGCCTCCGCTAGGACAGCCGCGTCCCCGGTGTGATCAGCGAGCCGCCTCAGGTAGATGCCGTAGTTGTTCAGGTAGATGATCCGGTCAGGATCGCCTTCCGGCGTGATGGCGACCGCATCGCGGGCGGCCTGGGCTGCTTCTTGGAGGACAGTCAGGTCACCGGTTTGGGAGAACCGCGCATCCAGAACGGCCGCGAGGCTGCTCAGGCTCCCAGCACGCTCCGGCCCGCTCCGGGTGGCGTCAACGGCAGCTCTGCCCATCCTGACCGCTTCTTCGAGCACGGCGGCATCCCCGGTCCGTTCGAACAGCAGCGTCAGCGCATTGACCAGGTTGCTCAGCTGGCCCCCGCGCGCCGAGGCAGGCAGCACGGGGGAAGACGCTACCCTGCGGAGCAGCTCGACTGCCTGGGCTAGGAGTTCCAGCTTCCCGGTGCGCTCGTACTTGATGACCAGCTCCACGCCCTGGTCTTTCCAGGCCTGCAGGTCACTTATGGTCACCTGCCCCGGCCCGTCAGCCGACCTGCGGTCAGGCTTTTTGAAGATTCCCACAGCTACCGTCCTCCCATGGGCTGTCGACCGTTTGCCTGGAGGTTTCTGGCGGCGCAATCGGATGCATCTACGTACCCGGGGCCTGGATTACCAGTGAGCACCGGAACGCAAGCATCCGAAAGAGATTAGGTCCGGCCACCGTGCTGGGCTTAGCCTCAGCCATTCTCGACCGGGAAAACCTTGATCAGGAAGTCCAGGACCTTATCCTGGCCTGCTTCGTCGTCCCGGCGCACTTTCAGTTCGTAGGGTTTTGCCGCACCGGGAACGCTGATGGTAACCGTCACAAGCTCATCTTTGCCTTTGCGCAGCCTGGCCCACAGCCGCGCCGCGAACTTGCGCACTGCGTCGGCTGCCACGAAGACCGTGACTATGGACGCGGCGGCGTTCACGTCGTCGACAGCGACGCGGATCAGCTCGTCACCGATGCCGCGGATCTCATACGGCCGTACGGCCGCCTGGTCGTCGACGAGCTCCTGCGCCACATCTGCAGGAAGCAAGACCCGCGCGGAATTCAATGGAGCCTCCCCCTCCCGCGACCGGCAGTCAATTCGCGTCTCCGCCGACCACGTCCCTGCCACCTATTAAACGTCACACCGCCCGGGACGTACCGCAGTTCTCCGTAATCTGAGATTTTCCCGCGATGGGCATGCCTCGTTCCGCCAGACACTGACCGCCGTGCCGTTACCCGAAGCCTCCCGGGATGCGCCCGTGCCGGCCAGTGGCGGACCACCTCAAGCCCAGCCCTAAACCGGCACCAGCAGCGGTCACACGCCGACCGCGCCGACCGCAAGCGTCCCCGGTTCCTGAAGCCCAGACAGGCGTCGGCGAGGGTGGGCCCCGCTAACCACATAAGCACCTGATCTGCGCGCTATCGCAAACCGGCGCTTCAGAACCCAGCCAACGCCAGAACGGCGGATATCGAGTGCCGGTTCGTACTGCCAGTGACGCTCTGTCGCCGCTACAGCTGCCTGTTTGGCGGCCCTTAGCAGAAGCTAGGGGCGCGCCAGGCGAGTCACGGCGGGAAAGGCCGCGGCCACCGGGCCCTGGAACACGCCGCCGCATCTGCAGGGACGGGCGGCCGTGGCAGCGGGCTGGCGGAGGGGCACTGGCTCAGCCGGCGGCGGCTAGGCGGTAGCGGGTCTGGGTGTACGGGTTCTTGCCGAAGGCGAGAACCTTGGCCGGGGTGATGCTGAAGACCAGGCCCTGGCGGCCGGCGGGATCGCGGAACCCCTCGCCGGTGACCTGGAAGTCCCAGTCGAGCTTGGACTTCCACAGTGCCGCCAGCCGGTACAGCTGCGCGTTGCCGGTCACCCGGGCGGCGGTTCCCTCGATGACCACATCGAGCCCCGAGCGGAACTGGTTGGCGCCCACCGCGAGAACGCAGCGTGCATCGGCCTGCAGGTTCTTGGTCTTCTGCTCATGCGATCCGGCGCAGAAGTACATCCTCCCATCGGCCCACACCGCCGGAAGCGGCGTGACGTGCGGCCGCCCGTCACGACGGACTGTCGACAGCCAGGCCATCTCGGCAGCCGACAGCACCTGGGCCACCTGGGCCCACGGCGGGGCGGTGGCCCCCGGTTCGCTGAATCCCTCGTTCAGCTCCGCGACTGGTGCGGTCTCAGGCATCGAAGGCTCCCTGTCTTGGTCTTGCACGCTTGCGCGGTCAGTTGCCGCTTACACGGCACCGCCCGCGGGCCGGCCGGGATTGGCTGCTAGTACGACGAACCAGGATTGCCGGAATGGACCCGTCTCAGGCGCACCGCGCGGCGGTGGGCGCTCCGCCGCCGGCAGCTTTCGCGGCGAGCCGGGCCGCACTCAGCAAGCCGATATGGCCGATACGGCTCGAAGATGAGCGGATGGCGGAGATCTGGACGAATCACCAGACTGTGCTCCCCGGAGGGGACAGGCGCGAAGTCGCAACGCTGATTGCACACCGCGCGGATTGCGGCAGATGAGTGCGTCCGGCCAGAATCTGAGGCGAGGGCAGTTGGCCGCCGCAACGACGTAGTCCGGTTAGTGGTCGCTAGACACGCGCGGTGCGGCGAACCTTGTTCGGTACTGACACGGACGAGACGAAAATGCTGCCTTGTGAAGGGGCCCGGGCGGTGCGGGTTGCCGCCTTCGTGTGCCGCTACCTTGCTGAAGACTGTCTGGGTGAGCGGTCCAGGGTGCCAGCCGCCGGCCGGGATCAATAAGCCGAAGTGACTATCTGCTCTTCCCGGATACCGGCCTCCCTTAGGGACGGGGATAGTCTGCCTGTCGTGGTCATGCCAGGTCCTCCCTCCGCTGACGATGAGCGTGTACCGTTCAAGCGCGTGATTTTCATCGGACACCAGGGCTTCTCGGCGCATTGCGGCGCAATCGCCCGAAGACCGCCCGGCGCCCGTTGGCAGTGACAGTGACAAGCCTGCCAGGAAATGCGCCGGCCAGCCAGGATGCTGCCCGGATGCACGGATACCGTGGCTGAGACATTCCGCCTTCGTCCGGTGGCTGTCGCCGCATTCGGCCCGGCAGCTCTGTTCGGTGTCGCGGAGGGGGCGATGCTGCCGGTCATCGCGCTGAGTTCGATCGATCGCGGTGCCAGTACCGCGATCGCGGCGCTCATTAACGCGCTGCTTGGCGTTGGCTCGCTGGTGACCAATATTCCCTCGGGAATCCTCGCCACCCGCATCGGCGAACGGAAGTCGATGCTGGTGGCTGCTGCGGTGGCGGGTACCGGCTTGATCCTGTGCCTGGTCAACCTCGGCCGAGGCGGCCTATCGCTGGTGGTGTTCGGATCCGGGGTGCTGCTGCTTGGTGCAGCTAGCTCGGTCTACACCCTGGCCCGGCAGTCCTACCTGACTGAGATCGTGCCGCGGGAGATGCGGGCCAGGGCACTGTCGACCCTGGGCGGCACGCTCCGCATCGGGATGTTCGCCGGGCCCTTCCTCGGTGCCGGCGCGGAAGAGCTGTGGGGCCTGCCGGGGGCCTACTACGTCAGCCTGGCCGCGATGACCGGCGCCGCCGTCATCGTCTGCCGGGTGCCTGACCTGGATAAGAGCGACGAGCACAAGGCAGCCGCCGCCGAGGTGACATCGTGGGGCATCCTCAAGCAATACTGGCGGACCTTCGCCACCCTCGGGACCGGCGTTGTCTTGCTTCAGGCGATCAGGCAGACCCGGCAGGTCGTTATTCCGCTATGGGCGGCGCACATCGGGCTGTCGCCCACCGCCAGCTCGGTCATCTACGGTATTGCCGGGCTCATCGATCTGATGACCTTCTACCCTGCGGGCAAGGTCATGGACCTGTACGGCCGCCGCTTGGTCGCCGTGCCCTGCGCGGCCGTTCTCGGCATCTCCTTCGTTGTCATGCCCTTCACCCATGCCGCTGGCACCCTCACTCTCACCGCAATGATCATGGGCATCGGCAACGGCATCGGCTCGGGCATCGTCATGACGCTCGCGGCCGACACCTCTCCGGAGATCGGCCGCCCGAAGTTCCTCGGCCTATGGCGCGAGCTATCCGACGCCGGCCAGGGCATCGGCCCGCTCATCCTGTCCGGGATGACCGTCGTCGCCGGGCTGACCGCCGGCATCACCGTCAGCGGCATGGCCGGCTTCGCCTCAGCCGCAGCCATGTGGAGTTTCATCCCCCGGCGGCCCCGGTTGACAAGCAGGCAGCATCAAAGACAGCTGCCGGCACCGGCAGAGCCATCGATAAGCAGGCACCGCCAAACACCGTAGACAATCGATGAGCAAGCGCATGCGATCCCAGCAAAGTCCGGCACACACCCCGCCACGTACGCTGGCCCATTGACCGCCAACCCGTAGCCTGCTTACCAGCAAGCCTCATCGCGGCAAAGAGGGCGTTCGTAGGTCACTGGACTAGGCAAGTCACAGCATTCACTATCACCCGGACCGCACTATCTGCCCGGCAGGGGCGCGTCAAAGTCAGCGGTGACCGTAAGTAGTCGCAGAAAGGGTCGTGGCCCGAGTGCCGGGTGGTCCTGATCGCTGTCCGGGGCTGGCTGCTGCGGCGGGCGGGGGTTCTGCTGTGACACGGGGCGGATGTGCTTGATGGG